>NZ_CP143424.1 GCF_014337925.2 Roseobacter fucihabitans
GGCAAATTCGAAAAAGGCGCGGGATCAACCGGGCTGGAAAGAGAGCAGGCATGGGTAGTACCCCAACCCCGGTGCATCCGGGAGGGCAGAGCGATTTTTTCGTCTGCGATTTTTTTGCGGCCGTCCCGAAACACGATCTGGCGACGATGGAACACCCGCTGTTTTCGCTCTCCACGCGACCGGACCGGCGGATCTTGAATTACATCCATAATGACGCTGAAATCACCATCACGCCGAGCGTGAAGGGGCGCGCGACGATCTTTGATGCGGACATCCTGATCTTCTGCATCAGCCAGCTGATGGCGGCGATCAACGCGGGCAAAAAGACCGCGCGGCATCTGACGCTCACGGCGCATGATCTGTTGCTGGCGACGGGGCGGGAGACCTCGGGGGATGGGTACAAACGGTTGCGTGATGCGTTTGAGCGGCTGGCTGGCACGCGCATCACCACCAATATCGTCACGGGCGCGCATGAGACCACCAGCGGGTTCGGCCTCATTGAGAGCTGGGAGATTGTGCGGCGCACGCGGGCAGGGCGGATGGTCAGTGTGAGCGTGACCCTGTCGGAATGGTTGTACCGCGCGGTGCTGAGTAAATCGGTGCTGACGCTGAACCGGGACTATTTCAATCTGCGCAAACCACTGGAACGGCGGATCTATGAATTGGCGCGTAAGCACTGCGGACGCCAGCCGGTCTGGCGGGTGTCGGTTGAAACGCTGCTGAAGAAATCCGGCTCGCAATCGCCGCGCCGCGTGTTTCGCGCCATGCTGCGCGACATCATCGCGCGCGACCCGCTGCCTGATTACACGTTGAGTGAGGAGGAGGGCGACATCATCGCGGTGCGCCCGCAAGCGGTGGTGGATCTGCCCGAACGCGCGCCGCAGCTCTCCAGCGATACGCTGGAGGCGGCACGGCGCCTGATGCCGGGCGCGGATGTCTATGCGCTGGAAGCCGATTGGCGCGCGGTCTGGGCAGCCAGCGGCGCGCCGAGGTTGCGTTCACCAGATAAGGCGTTTTTGGGCTGGGTGAAGAAGTACTCTGGTTCACCTTAAATCGGCAAATTTTTCTGAATTCAATATTGGATCTGGTGCCGCTTATACGATTAAACTTTACACAGAAGCCTCCGGATCAAAGGCGCGGGGGTCTACCAGGAGGGCGGCGATCCAGCCGGCGATGAAACCACCCAGGTGCGTTTGCCAGGCCAGTTGCCCGCTCATCGCCCACCACAGGACCAGGTTGAGCGCGACCAGAAAACCGATCGCCTGCGCCACCGGCAACAGCCCCTGGCGGAAGGTGAAACGATCCACATACATCCAGGCCAGAAGCCCGCCCGCCAGACCAAAGAGCGCGCCTGATGCGCCCACCATGGGCTGCAAGCCCGAGGCCAGCAGCGCATAGCCCGCCGCGCCGCCAAAAATCGACACCAGATAGAGGATGGCAAAGCCGCGTACGCCGACCCGGTCGATGACGGCAATGCCCAGCGACCACAGCGTGATCATATTGACCACCAGATGCGCCAGGCCACCATGCAGAAACCCGTAGGTGAGGAACATCGCATAGGGCTGGCCGGTGTAATTGGGCGTCCACCCCGTCAGCAGCCCCGGCCAGAAACCACCGTATTCATAGGTCATCCCGCGCAGTCGTTCATGGCCGAGCAGCCCGAAATCCGCCAGCGTCAGCGTGATTTCCAACCCGCAGCACAAAAGGATCAGCGCGATCAGGACACGCGCGTCCGGGCGCGGCGTGCGGCGCGGCAGAAAGGAAGCGGTAAAGGGCATGGTATCCTTGGGCATCATCTATCATGGGCACGCAGGCCCGGGCTTGGCAAGGTCTGAGCCTTAGGGGTTCCAGGTGAAATTGCGCTGCAAGCCCACAAAAACCGTATTGGCGCTGCGGTCCGCTTCATCATCGGCGGAAATAAGCGTGTGGGACACACCGCCCACCAGGCCCCAGTCACGGGTCAGCGCATATTGATAGGACAGGCCGAGATTGACGCGCTGCCCGTCTTCGGCACCCGCGCCCAGCTCGTTACGATTGAAAAAGGAAAAATCCGCGCTCAGGCTGGAGAGGGTATTGATCTGGCGGGTGTAGCCGGCGCGCAGGGAGGTGTTGATCTCCTCGCGGTTGTCGCTGTCGGTATTGACCGATTGGGACAGGCCCAGGGTGATGCGCGATGTGGAGAGCGCATAGGCGTAATCGACGTTCATTAGCGGGTTGATCCCGCCGTCCTGGCTGCGCGTGGCACCGAGGGAATAGGATAGCACCGCCCCGCCTGCGAAATCCCGCGAGCGGTTCAGGCTGAGCGAGGTGCGCCGCCCGGAGGAGTTGGTCGACAGCTCAGAGTCCAGAGACACCCCGATGCTGCCGGTCTTGAGCGTTTGCGTGAGGCTGCCGCCAAAGCTGAGCCCCTCATCCACGGCGTTTTCTTCGCCGCTGCGCTCAATGCGGTCCTGGCTGAGGAACAGATCCCCCAGCAGCGTTGGCGTGATCAGCAGTTCCGCCCCCGCCCCGAACCCGGTGGTCTTGCGGTTCGTGCCATTGCCCTGCGCATCGAAATCCCGGTATTTCGTGGTCAACCGGGTGGTGATGCGCGGATCGATGCGGAAATCCAGCTGTGCGGAGAGGTCGAGCGTATTTTCATCCGTCAGGTCAGGATCACTTGTCCCGCTGAAGGTTCGTTCATCATAAGACAGATCAAAGCTTGCCCCGATTGGGGCATCCCGTCCCACAGCACCGCTCAGATCAAACCCGTAGCTTTGCCGGGTGCCGGTGCTTTGATTGATGATGCTGCCGTCACTGGCAAAATCATCCGCCAGAAAACTGCTGCTGACATCGGATTCGCGGTAGCGCAGGGCCAGCCCGACACTGGCGCTGCGCGTGGCGCGCTCATAGCTCAGCTGGGCAAAAGGGTTGGTCAAATTCGAACTGGCCGTGCCCTTGCGCCCTTCTTCGATGTCTGTCCCGAGATTAAGCGCGAAATTCTCCAGCGAGGTCGCGCTTTGCAGCCCAAACCCCAGCACGGTGCGCCCAAAGAAATCAGCCTCGCCATCGGCCACAAGATCGGGGTTATCACTATATTCCAGCCGCTGGGTGATGTCGAAACTGGCGATGATGCCGGGGGGTAGGGCCTCCTGTGCATGGGCCATCACGCCAATACCGCACAGCGCCGCAAACGCACCGATCCTGCGGTACGTGCTGCCTGTATTACTGTGCCTGCGCGAATGGGTCTTATTCGAACAGACGCCGTTCCGGTACCAGAATGACATCTCCGTCCTTCAGCTCGATCACATTGCTCGCGGTCCCTTTTGCCAGGGCCTTATAGTTGAGCGTTATCACGTTTTGCACGCCGGTTTGCGGGTTCGTGCGGCGCACCTGAATGCGCTTGATGGCGGCAAAGCGCGTCACGCCACCGCCCACGGCAATCGCCTGCAACAGCGTCGTGCCGGGCTCCACCGAAATCACGCCGGGGGTATTCACCTCGCCCAGAAAATAGACATCGATCTCCCCGTCCTTTTCGACATCGGCCGCATTCTGCGCGGAAGGGGCGACGGAGACAAAAACGGTTGGCGGGTTCGAGAAATTCGACTGGATGGCCGTTGTCACCGCGCTCTGGATTTGAACGGCATTACGCCCGGCCGCCAATATGGTGCCGGCAAAGGGGAAATTGAAACGCCCATCCGGCAGTACCACAACCGAGCGGTTGAGGCTGCTGTCCTCCAGCACCTCGATGTTGAGACCATCTCCGGGCTGCACACGGTATTCTGATTGCGCATGGGCCAGGGTGGCCACCAGCGCCAACATCAGCCCCGCCAGTAAATTTTTGACATTTTGCATCGTCATTTCTGCTCCATTGCAGCTTTGCGACATCATCCATCGCCCGCTCTCTTATGGAAAGAACAGATTGATCAGATGTAAAAATTACTCGGGAATGTAGTTATGGCGTCACATTGCGACAGGGGATCGACAGGGAAAGCGGTTCATATCCCCAGGTCGCGCACCCGTTCCAGTGTCGCTCAGACCCACAAACGAAACTTAATTTTCTGTAGCCCCGCCCTCTGAGGCGGCGATGAGGGCGCGCGCCTCGATGATCTGGGCGCGCTGATCATCTGGCCCGGCGATCTGAACCGCCTTGCGGAACTGGGCCATGGCCTCTTCGGGTCGCTCAAGGGCTGCGTAGGCCTTGCCAAGGTGATATTGCACGACCGGGTCATTGGGCAGCCCTTGTGCGGCACTCTCCAGATAGGGCAGCGCCTCGCCGCTTTCCCCCCGCCGCTGCAGGATCCAGCCGAATGTGTCCTGCATCGCGGGAATATCCGTATCGCGGAAACGCCGCGCCACGGCCCAGGCCCGCTCCAGGCTGGTCTCATCCGTGCGGTAGGTGGACAGCATGCTGGCCAGGTTATTGGCGATCACAACCGAGTTGGAGTTGCGCGCATAAAGCGCCTCATAGATCTCGATGGCCCCGTCGATATCCCCGGCGCGTTCGCGGTAAGAGGCGCTCGCCCAGAGCAGATTGGCATCCTCCGGAGCGGCGACAAGGGCTTCGTTGATGATGGCATTGGCGGCGTCATCCCCGTCCTGGCGTTGGGTGACGCGGGCCAGTTCCAGCCACACATTGGCCGCCAGCGGTTCCGCCTCCAGAATATCGCGATAGGTGGTGATGGCGGCCTCAAGGTTGCCATTGGCCGCTTCCACGGAGGCGGTAATGGCCTGAAGCGCCAGATTATCGGGGTTTTCGCTCAGCAATTCACGCGCCAGCGCCAACGCGCCCGTGCTATCCCCGGTCGCCAGCCTGACACGCACCAGCTCGACCTGATTGCTCAGCGTGGCATCGGCGGAGGAGGCGATCCCTTCGAGATAGGCGATGGCTTCATCGACGCCATTATTGGCGCTGATCCACTGCGCCTCGAGCTGGCGTGAGGCCTGTTGGGCCGCTGGCGTGTCGATATTTGCGAGGGTTTTGAAAACCTGCTCGGTGCGGCCCATATCTTCCATGCGCAAATAGAGCTGCCCCAAGGTGGAGAGCAGCGCCACATTCTGCGGTTGCAGGCGCAGCGCCGGGATCAGGATGTCCTCGGCGGGCAGGTAGCGTTCCTGGCCGATCAGCTGTTCTGCATAGCGCAGGCTTTCTTCGGGCGCATTGCCGGAGGCTTCCACCGCCAGGGCGAGGAAATCCTGGGAGAGTTCCGGGCGCCCCGATCTGGCATAGGCCTCCGCCATCAGCCCCATGGCCTGCGCATCATCGGGGGTGCGGTCCAGGGCGGCGCGCAGACTGTTGATCGCGCCATCCGCATCATCGCTGCGGATCTGCCAGGAGGCCTGCATCTTGAGCGCCATCGGGTGGCCTGCATCCGCGACCAGCACCTCTTCGACATGGGCGCGCGCACCAACCTCATTGCCCGTGCTCAGCATCATACGCGCCAGTGCGATCTTGATGTTATTGGTCTGCTCGGAAGGCTCGGCGGTTTCCAGAATTTCTTCGAGATCGGCAATCGCCTCATTCTGCTCGCCCTGGGCAAAGATGATCCCGGCGCGAATGACCTGAAACGGGACCGGATCCTCTTCCTCGGCGATGGCGGCGTCAAGCTCGGCAAGGGCGGCCTCCGCGCCCTTGACCTGCAACAGGTAATTGATCAGATCGGCGCGCGGGGTGTTATCCCCCTCGGCGGCGGCGACGGCCAGCTGGCGCAGAAAGGCTTCGGCGTCCTCTTGTTGGTCGCGTGAGATGTAGAACTGCAACAGCATCTGTTTGTTTTCAACGTCATCGGGGAAGCGCTCCACCATCTCCAGGAGCTGCGCCTCGAGCCCCTCCATATCGTTGTTCTGCAACAGGATGTTCAGGCGCTGGCGCCAGTAGAGTATATTGTCGGGCTCGCGTTCAATGAGCCAGGCCAGGGCCTCCATGGCCTGATCCAGCTCGCCGTTGAGCAGCATCGTATCCAGCACCAGCTTGCGCATCATGACGCTGTCGGGCAGCGTGTTCAGCAATTCCTGTGCGGCGCGCGCCTGTTCGCGCCGTCCCGGCTCGTCATCAGCCAGAAAGGCCTCGCGGTAAGCCAGCGCAATCGCAATGGCGCGCACGCGCGGCGCGTCCGCGTCCAGCTCGACGGCCTTGGTGCCATGGCGCTCGAATTCTTCCCAATTGGTGCCGTCAAAGGCCAGCTCACTCAGCAGGATACGGGTTTGCAGATCATCGGGGTATTGTTCGGCGAGCCGCAGAAACTGGCCATAGGCACCGCGTCTGTTGTCCTGCTCTTCCAACATCGTGCTGGCCAGCAGGAAACGCGCTTCCCGGTGGCTGCCGTCAAATTCAAAGACATTGCGCAACTCGACGATGCCGCGGTCGTAATCTCCCGCTTCGATCAATTCCAGACCGCTTTGATAGAATTCCTCGGCACGTTCCTCGGAGGATTTGCACGCACTGAGCGTCAACGCGATCACCAGCATGATGGGAAGGGTTTTGAACATTCCGAGCTTGCGCACAGTCAAATATCCTCTTTGAGAAAAAATCACTGTCAAACTCTATGCTACCGCAGGTTCGGATGCCAGAGCCAGACAGGGGTGTTTTAATCACAATTCCCTAACCATGTGTGATGCTATGCGCGCACAGAGGCCTTAGGGCCCGCAAGGGGGGGTGTTCAGTACCCCGTGCCGCGCAGGACAACCCTGATGGTGCGCAGCAGGATCACGAAATCCGTCTTGAAGGAGACGGTTTCATCATAAAGATCGTCATAAAAGACGCGATCCGCGAAGCTGCTGCTGTTGCGCTCTGAGATCTGCCACAGACCGGTCATGCCCGGACGCAGGCGGTAATAGCCTTCGCCGTCATAGCTGTCTTTCTGGTTCACCATCATCGGGCGGGGGCCCACAAGCGACATCGTGCCGTTCAGAACGTTCCACAGCTGGGGCAGCTCATCCAGCGATGTTTTGCGCAGGACACGGCCCGCAAAGGTGATGCGCGGATCCTGCTTGAGTTTCTGGGTCATATCCCACTCAAGACGGGCGGCGGGGTTTTCGGCCAGATAGGACTCCAGCAGCTCATCCGCATTATGCACCATGGTGCGCAGCTTCCAGATCCGGAATTCACGACCATTCTTGCCGACACGCATCTGCGAATAGAAAGGGTTGTGCCCATCCAGCGCGATGAGAAAGGCCATGACACCTACGATCAGCGCGACAAGGGGAAGGGAGATCAGTGTCAGGGTGAAATCGAAAATCTGCTTGGTCTTGTTACGATATCTGTCGGATCCGGTTTTTTTCCGGGTCTTTGGCTGTTCAAGTCGCCCGGTCCGTTCTTCGATATCCGCAAGATGCGGCGAAAAATGCAATGTCATATACACTTCCAGGTCAATACCTGGCTCCAAATACTTTTACACAAAACGCACACCATATCCTCAGCAGTAAAAACACGCTTTAAAAAAATGGCTTCGATGTGGTCTCGCGTCATCTGTAACACCTTGCTCGGGGTTGCGCATAGCCCAGAGACACCGGTTTGGTAAATTTTTCGAAAAATTCCTGAAAATTTTTGCGATCCTGAGTTTTTCACCCGCACAGGTAGAAAATACAGTTTTTCAAATGACTATTTCATCAGCAATCGGTATCGATTTTTCAATTCTGGCGGCACTTCAGGGCAGATTCCGAATCATTCACGTTTCTGGCATCCGGGTTTTCGGTCTCGGGATCAGATCTATTGTTGTTCTCGTGCAGGCAAGATTGCTTTTAAATATATACCTTTTGGCAACAAAGCCGGGGGTAATAAGATGTGGTAAAGAGGGGGTGGGGTCATTAGATCCCTGCCAAAGGTACCCAGAGAGGACGAAGTTCCCGCGCTATGGCCGCTGAACTTTACAGTGCACATTTCGGATTTAGCGAGCGACCGTTTTCTCTGTCGCCCGATCCTGATTTCCTGTTCCTGTCCAAGGCGCATGCGCGCGCCTTTTCCGTGCTGGAATACGGGCTGATGACCCATGCGCCGCTGACCATGCTGACCGGCGAGGTGGGGATGGGCAAGACCATGCTGTTGCAGGCCTTGTTGCGCAATATCGATGAGGACATCACCTTGGGGCTGGTCTCCAATGCCCAGGGAGACCGGGGGGATTTGCTGCGCTGGGTGCTCAATGCGCTGGACGTGGCCCTGCCGCAGGACACCGATTACGTCTCGCTGTTTCAGCATTTCCAGAATTTCGTGGTGCAGGAATACGCCGCCGGACGGCACGTGGTGCTGATCATCGACGAGGCACAAAACCTCGGCTCGGAAATGCTCGAAGAGCTGCGCATGCTCACCAATATCAATTCGGGCAAGGATGAACTCCTGCAGATCATCCTGGCCGGGCAGCCGGAATTGCGCACCCTGATCGCCCAGCCCCAGCTGCGCCAGTTTGCGCAGCGCGTGACGGCGACCTATCACCTCAACCCCTTCAGCCGTGCCGATAGTGCCGCCTATATCCGCCACCGGTTGCAACAGGTGGGGGGGACGGGCGATGAGATCACCGCCGCCGCCATCAGCCACATCCATCATGAAGCCGAAGGGATCCCGCGCTCGATCAACAAGCTATGCGATCTGGCGCTGGTTTACGCCGCGAGTGCAGGCAATACGGTTGTGGGCAAGCCGATCGTCAATGAATTGATCCGGGACGGGCTGATCCTGAAACCCGCCCCGCCGCTGTTGGTGCTGACCGAGCGGGTGGATACTTCTGAAAAGGCCGCGGAATGAACCTTGATCTGACATTTTATTGGAAACTGCTCGTGCGGCGTTTGCCGGTGATGGCGATTTTCGTTCTGATCGGCTCCGGTCTGGGGGTGGTCACGGCGCTGAAACTGCCCGAAACATGGTCCACCGAAGCACGGCTTCTGGTTGAGGCGGCGCAGATCCCGGATGAGATGGTGCGCTCCACCGTGCAGACAGATGTCATAGAACAGCTTGATATCATTCAACAAAGACTGATGACCCGCGCCAATCTGATTGATATCGCCAACCGCTTTGACGTCTTTGAAGATCTGCGCGAGATGGAGCCGGATACGGTTGTTCAGGAGATGCGCGCCGCGACCCGCGTGCGCCGCACCGCCGGGCGGGATCAGGCCACCTTGCTGAGCATTTCCTTTGTAGCGCGCTCCGGCAAGATCGCCGCAGATGTGGTGAATCAATATGTGACGATCGTGCTGGAGGAAAACGCCAGTTTTCGCATTTCGCGCGCCGAAAGCACCTTGCAGTTCTTTTCTCAGGAAGTGGCAGATCAGGAACGCGAACTGAACGCCCAGAGCGTGCTGATTTCCCAGTTCAAATCCGACAATATCGAGGCGCTGCCAGAAAATCAGAGCTACCGCCTGGGCCGCCAGACCCTGTTGCAGGAACGGCTGGAGCGGCTGGAACGCGAACGCAATGTCTATGAGGCGCAGCGGGATGATCTGGTGCGGGTCTATGAAGCCACAGGTCGGGTGCGGGCGGACGCGGGTCAGCCCGCCTTCAGCGCCGATGAGCAACGTCTGCGCGAGGCGGAGGCCCAGCTTAATCAGGAACTCTCCCGTTATTCCGAAACCCACCCCAACATCATCCGCCTGCGCGGTCTGATCACACGGTTGCAAGACAGCGTCACCGCAGAAACGGGGGTCGCCTTGACCCCTGAGCAGGATATTTCTGCTGAAGAGGCGGTTTTGAATACTGCTTTGTCAGAGATCGATACCCGGCTGGAGTTTATCCTCAACGACATCGCCAGAACGAGCGCAGAGCTTGAAGAACTGGCGACAGCCATCAACCGCAGTTCCAACAATGCCATCGCGCTGAATGATCTGGAGCGGGAATATCAGATCATCGAGAGCCGTTATAACGCAGCCGTGGCCAATCTGAACGCCGCCCAGATGAGCGAGCGCATCGAGAGCACAGCGCAGGGCCAGCGCATCAGCGTCATCGAGAACGCCATCGTGCCACAGGTGCCGACCGGGCCGAACCGGCCCAAGATCGCCATTGCCGGGATTGGCGCGGGTCTCGGGCTGGCGGGGGCGTATTTTGCCTTGCTGGAATTTCTCAACCGCACCATCCGCCGCCCCGCCGAATTGGTCAGCCGCTTCAACATTACCCCGATCGCGACGATCCCCTATATGGAAAGCCGCCGCCGCCGTCTGATGCGCCGCGCCGGCATCATCGGGGCGACAGTTTTTGTGTTGATAAGTGTTCCTTCGGCACTTTGGTATATCGACACCCAGTATATGCCTCTGGAACTCCTGGTTCAGAAGGTTTTGACCAAGCTGAGGCTGAGTTAAGTTAAAGGTACGTATAGAGTATGGAAAAACTGCAAGCCGCTTTGGAAAAAGCCCGCAAGGCACGGGGCGCGGCACCGGCAACGGTGCGCCAGAAACCGCGCAGCGCGCCGCCAGACAGTGACCTGGCGCAGGATGATCTGTGGGGGGCGATCCCCTCATTTGAGGTCTCGGACACGCATCTGCATGAACAACGTGTCGTGACCCGTAACGCCGGGCCCAGTGCCGCGCCCTTCGATATTCTGCGCACCAAGGTTCTGTTGCAAATGCGCCAGAACGGCTGGAAGCGGCTGGCGATCACCTCGCCGATGCCCAATTCGGGCAAGACCACGACGGCCTGTAACCTCGCACTGGGGCTGGGGCGGCAAAAGGATCTGCGCGCGATCCTGATGGATCTGGATCTGCGCGACCCCTCGATCCATTCGTTCTTTGAGACCGAACCCGCCCATGGGATCGGCGATCTGCTCAGCGGGCGCGCGTCCTTTGGCGAGCAGGCCCTGCGGATCGGGAATAACGTGGCCTGCTCCATGGCGCGCAAATCCGAGAGTGATCCCACGCAATTGCTGCTGGCCGAAGAAACCGTCGAGGTCATCGACCAGATTGAGGCGACCTATAAACCCGACATCATGATCTTTGATCTGCCCTCCTTGCTGGTAAATGACGACACGCGCGCGTTTTTGCAGAACGTGGATTGCGCGCTGATCGTGGCGCGCGCCAACACCACCCGCTACAGCCAGTTCGACACCTGCGAGCGCGAAATCAGCGAGCAGACCAATGTGCTGGGTACCGTGCTGAACGCCTATATGAACATCAATACGGTTTCCGAGCAGGGCTGAATGTAAAACGCGAAATAATAATGCTCACAAAGAAAGCGGTGTGGAGATATCGAGCAGCTTGGCCGGTATTGCCCAATATGTCCGAGCGCGAGGTATTTCGCCACAACGGTACCCGCGCAGGGGATACCGTTGTGGCAGCCGGACGATTTTTTGAAAAACTCTGATCTCACTGACAACAGGTAATTAGGCCAACCATAGCGCTGTGCGACCGCATTCACAGTAACCCCCTCAACCAGCGTCTCAGCCACAATCCGTGCCTTCACATCCTGCGTCAGCGGGAACCACCACTGCCCGCGTCTGTGAGAAACTCAATGTACCATCCATGGAGAAATTCCCTCAAATCCATGAGGCATGGAATCGCAGAATAAACGCGGCATCGGAAGGTGGGGTCTAAGCTGTGGTCTTGCCACGTTTTAGTTCCGGTCTCTTTCGAGCAATGTTTGCTATGAAGGAGATAGAGAATGGCACCGAGATACACAGACGAGTTTCGTCTTGATGCAGTACGCATCGCAACGACCAGTGGGCTGACACGACCGCAAGCGGCAGCGGATTTAGGAGTTGGGCTTTCGACGTTGAACAAGTGGGTTCAAAAGCATCAGCATGACAACCTGATGTCGGGTCCTCACGAGGATGTCGAGAAAGAGAACGAACGCCTTCGCAAGGAAGTTCGGTTGCTTCGCGAGGAGAGGGAAGTGTTAAAAAAAGCGGCAATCTTCTTTGCAGGCCAAAGTCGGTGAGGTTCGCCTTTATCGACGCCTGGAAAGAAGAATGGCCTGTCGAATTTCTTTGCCGCGTCATGCAGGTTACGTCGCGAGGATTTCGCGCGTGGCGAAGCCGCCCGATGAGCCAGCGACAGCGCGACGATATGGTGATCCTGGCGCATATCCGCGAACAGCACCGCTTAAGCCTGCAAAGCTATGGCGGGCCTCGCATGACCGAAGAACTGCAAGAACTGGGTCTGCAAGTTGGGCACCGGCGCGTGGGCCGCTTAATGCGGGAGAATAGCATCAAAATCATCAGGACCCAGAAATACAAGGTTACGACCGACAGCAATCATGCGTTTAACATCGCCCCTAACTTGCTGGGCCAGGACTTCTTTGCAGATGGTCCAAACCAAAAGTGGGCCGATGACATTTCCTACATCTGGACCAGTGAGGGCTGGTTGTATCTGGCAGTGATCCTTGATTTGTATTCCCGTCGTGTCATCGGTTGGGCGGTTAGCAATCGTATGAAGCGGGATCTGGCGATCCGAGCATTGGATATGGCTGTGGCACTGCGGCAACCGCCGAAGGGCTGCATGCATCATACGGATCGCGGGTCGCAATATTGTTCAGGCGACTATCAGAAACGGCTGTCTAAACACGGCTTCCAAGTTTCGATGAGCGGTAAGGGAAACTGCTACGACAATTCCATGGTTGAAACGTTCTTCAAATCACTCAAGGCAGAGCTGATTTGGCGCAACCGCTGGGAAACCAGGCGTAAAGCCGAAGGGGCGATTTTCCAGTATATCAATGGGTTCTACAATCCACGACGGCGGCACTCGTCATTAGGTGGCAAAAGCCCCTTGGCCTTCGAACGAAAGGCTGCCTAAATGAGTTGAGAGACCGGAACGCAACCGCGACAAGACCAGCCTTCCCAACACACGCAACTTAGTGATAGCTAGCAGGGCTCAAATTACTCAAGCGCTCGACGCGCTTGAGTACGAGGTGCTACATTTCTATGTTCATCCAGCTCAGGTCCTCTGTATCCAGACCCAGAAGGGTGATCCGGTCATCGCCGTTGGAGAGCACGAGATTACCATTCTCCATGCTTGCGGCATCTTCCAGTGTCTGACCAGCAGAGAAGAACGCCGTCAGGTCCAGGCTGTCTTCTTGAGCAAAATCATTGATCTGGTCGTCACCATCACCGATGTCGAACACAAACTGATCTTTGCCCGCGCCACCGACCAGAATGTCATTACCCACACCACCGGCCAGAATGTCATTACCCACACCACCGGCCAGAATGTCATTGCCCTGCCCACCATAAACAACATCATCGCCTTCATCAGCAATAAGCCTATCATTTCCGAGATTCCCGTGAATGACATCATTACCGCTGCCACCGTCTATCGCATCATTACCATTGCCGCCGAAAAAAGTATCATTTCCGGCATGTCCGAACAAGCGATCATCACCTTCATTGCCATACAAGGTGTCATTCCCGGACTCGCCGATCATCATATCGTTACCAAGGCCTCCATGCATGGTGTCATCGCCCAAGCCCCCGAAGAGTTGGTCATTCCCGGACTCGCCGGACATCCAGTCATTCCCCCTCCCGCCGTAAGCCGTGTCATCACCCTCACCGGCATAAATATAGTCGTTCCCTACCCCGCCTTCGATATAGTCACTGCCGATACCACCATGAATGTGGTCGTTGCCGTCTTCTCCATATATGCTGTCATTGCCCATCTGACCGATCAGACGATCATCGCCCTCATCCCCGTATAGCGTATCATCACCGAAGCCTCCGATCATGTGATCGTTACCAGCGCCCCCTGAGGCAAAGTCATTGGCCAGACCTCCAAAGAATGAATCATCTCCACTTGTGGCCACGATTTTAACGGCCTGCGTCACAATGGCCGCATCATGCATATTAAAATCGGTTTGTCCTATCTTATACAGGCTGTTGCTGACCAACTGAACGAGCTCAGAGAATTCATATACGTTCTTAGAATAGCTCAAATAGCTGGGAGTTTCCTTGGGAGTACCAAGGTCAAGGTTCTGTGCGATCGTTGAGCTGGCCCATATTGTCTTTATGATGATCCCTCCGTTGTTCCCGCTCAAATCATCGATTGCGACAGTATCATGGTCGGCACCGTTCTTGATCTGGCCACCAGCGAGTTTGCCGGGCGTGAAGACTGCAGGCTTTGGATCAGGCCCAGGTGCCGGATCAACAACCGATGCCAGGACGAGTGTACCGTCGCCTGATTCAACCAGTTCAGACAAGATAACGAGCTGTTCATTAGCAAAAGCAAGCTCTTCGATATTGATCAGGAAATCGCTGCCATCCGGGCCCTCGACGCGGTATCCATCGCCCTCAGCCCGCACGGTATAATCAGAAAATGCTCCTGCAAATACAGCCCGGTCGAGGCCATCCCCTCCGTTCAACCCATCATTACCCTCACCGGCAACCAGAATATCATCGCCAGCCATGCCCAGCAGATAATCGTTCTTGTTGGTTCCGATTAGCAAATCGGCATTTTGTGATCCGTCATTTACCAGACCCTGCTGAAATTGGCTTCCATCGCGGTCATCTGCCCACCATTCAGTTGTGTCACGGTTCAACTCTTCGAGCGCCTCAGAACGTGGCGTGGAATCTTCCAGCCCGGCATAAAGCGCCCATGAGCCATACTTGTTAGGCGACGCGATATCGCCATGCTGCATAAAAGGTCCGTCGCCAATTTCTGCCCAGACATCCCAGAGTTCACGGTAAAGTTGCCCCATCTCTTCGCTGCGCACGAAATCGATCATAAAATCCTGTAGGATGTTGATATCTTCGTGAGTCAAGTCTCTTATGGCGAATGCGTGGTGAACGTGTTGCCCCCCCTCGTAAGCTGAGAGTTTGAGTCCGTACTTCTCCGCCAGTGCGGCATTCTGTGCCAGAAAATTCGCAATCTGTGGAATGGATGAATCGTAGGAGGGATCCATCAGCTTGTCGGCCAGATAAGCTGTAGCATCAACGTCAGGATCTTTGATTGCTGCGATTAGTTCTTTCCGCAAATTAGCGTCGCCAACAGTCGCATTACCAAAGTAAGTCGTTATGGCCAACTCCTCGAAGACCGTGGCGGGATCCACATAATTTTCTGGCTCATTTACTTTCCAGGTTTCAGCATTTAGCATGCGTTCCGTCATCCACGTATTGACAGTCTGTGAGCCAAGGACATTGATCAGCCGCGCGTCGGCCTCACTGCCAAAAATGTCTTCCCAGATCAGGGCAGTTTCTACGGATTTCTTGACGTAGTAGTCGTTATGTGCTGGTGTGCCCCATTCGTCCTCAGATTTATCATACAACCATCTGGTTTGTTGAAACGCCCAGTTCCAGGCCTCGTTTGAATATTCCACCTTGGCCTTTAGCTCCGGATCTAGATTATCACGTACATAGGTCGCAAAGTTACGGATATACTCTTCATCAGCTGTATGCGGCATCGTGAACCATGGGTCCGCACCTAACTCATTGGCCAGCTTGACCATATATTCGACCGGCACGCCGGCATCCCAGAACATTCCCTCTGGGGATGAACGTTCCTGCCAAGACGTCAAGGTGGCGTTCGATGTTTCCATCCAGCCCACAAATCGCAATTCGCGGGCGTCCTCAATTAGTTCTAGCCAAGCAGGGTTGTAAACCGCACCTGCCTCATAAAGAGGCAGGTTCTTTTCAGCAACTACCGTAACGTCACGGATATAATCGCCAGTACCATCAGGATCGGTTGAGTGTATCCTCATGAACACATTACTGCCGTTCATGTTTTCATAGACGATCCGACCGGGCTCATTGCTGATGATGCGTGCATCACCGGTCATGACCACATCACCTTTTCCTTCATACTCTAATACGTAGACGCCCCGAACATCCTCAGCGAGATCCAGTTCGGAACGGCTTGACCATTGCCAAAATCCAACCACGTTGGAGACTCCTTCAGGAATTTCCTTGACCCAACCGTTTTCATCCAGATAGCCGCCGTTTTTGAACTCATCATAGCTGAAGCTTTCTCCCCCGCCCTTCATATCCCCCCACCAGGGACGCATGGATTTGGCGACATCTAGGAATTGCTGCACCGGTGCGTAATCCTTGAAATGGTCAAGGTTATACGCCAGCGTCGGATTGCTATTGCCAAGAGCGTTATTAGCCTGTGCTAGTTCTGTTCCGTAAGCCATTATGTAAAGTCCCAATATTAGTCGCAGAATGAGTTTGAGTACCAAGTGCGGCAGGGCGTCATTAAGCGAGAAGTTGTGTGTGTTCCTTGGGCTCATCTATCCATTCCTCAGGTGGCGGCTTTGAGAAAGGAATACGGCCTTTATAAGGACGAAGCGATTATTTTGAATTAACCTCACAACTTGTTTTGACGTGGACACACCCCTGCCGGCGCGGATGATCAGAAGCGCAAACGGGATGAATCCATGGGTGATGTTTTGGAAAGCGGCACTAGTGCAATATATCCCGTATCGCAACCTTAAGTTGTTTTACTGGGCAACAATACACGTCTGTGCCTTATATGGCTGACCAGGCATGCGGAAAATGATCAACAAAACGCTGCATCCCGCCTTCCAAGCGGGGTCATGCAATGTCACAACGAACAGGAGAGATGAGATAGTTCAGAGAAGCTATCCTATTGAAATTTCGTGATAGATACGTTGCTCGATCATCTTTTTATCATGGATACCGCCTGTAGGTTCTTTACTTGGATACCCCCCTAGTTTCATTTGCGTCTGCAAGACCAGCCGGTACGTCGGATTTGGAACGAACCGGCGGTTATTTGCTGATCCGTGCTGCCTTGGGAGGCCATTGAGGATGAATTCCGTTGGAACTTTGGACATCACGGATTTCTGATATGCAGCAAAACGCGCACAAACAATGCCCATTTACCCCAGATCTGGGCGTAATACAGGGGTCGCTTATCCACGCATAAGCTGATGTGATGCCTCGTCTGGCATATTTTACGCAGCATTTCAGGGCTACGGTTGGAACGCCTTCCATTCACTCTTTGTCAATATTTTAGGGTCACGTTCACCCTGCGATCTTCCAGGGCGAAGGGCGCAATTCAAAACGACTTCGCCGATCGTCGACATGTCCTCAAACAGGCTGCCGTAAACCTATTATCAGCGGGATGTTGCAGAATGCGCCATCAAATGAATATTACGGCTGGGCGTCACGTTTTGTCGCGCGGAACCTGCCGGCCTGCGCGCGCCTTTCTGGCACGTCGCTTTTCGCGCAGCCATACGCGCCGGGTCCTGGTCTATTACAACGTCAGCCGGATCAGCTGGTCACAGATATTTCCCTTCGTATTTTACGGTGCCGAACTCGCGCGCGAATATGACGCCGAATTCCGGTTCGTTCCGGTCGACGCTTTACTGGAGGGGCGGGAGGTGCAAGAACGGGAAACAGATATCATTCTGATCCAGCCCTGGTTTACGACACCCGAGAATGTTCTTGATACGGCTCTCGACCGCTTGGCCACAGCACACCCCAAAGCAGAGATTTCCTTTCTGGATTCATACGCCCATAACGACTTGCGCTTGGCACGAACGGTTGATCCCTATATCACCCATTACTTGAAAAAGTCGCTCTTCAAGGATAAGAAGCTGTACTTCAAGCGATTCAGGGGCGATACAAACCTCCTCGATTACTATGGCAAGCTATATGGTCTGGAGTATGAACCGGTAGATTGGGCCGTACCTTATACGATCCTGCCCAAGCTGCGCCTGTCGCCGAACTTCCTTACCTCACCCCATTTCATCGCCGGTCTGTCGCGCCAGGAACAACCCGCGCGTGGGTCGCGCAACCTAGATGTCTCCGTACGTCTGGGCGGACAGGATTCCTATGGGGCCTATGCGGCGATGCGGTGCGATGCAGATACCCTGATGACGCAGATAAAAGGGATCACCCGGTCCCCGTCAAATATCGTGCCCTTCAAGGCCTATATGAACGAAATGCGCGCCTCGCGTCTGTGTTTCAGCCCCTTTGGTTTCGGCGAGCTTTGCTGGCGCGACATTGAGGCGATGATCAGCGGTACTGTGATGATCAAGCCTGATATGAGTCATCTGGAGACGCTGCCTAATCTTTATGAACCCGGCGTGACATATCTGCCGATGCGCTGGGATTTTGGCGACCGCGAAGAGGTCATCCAAGGGGCCCTTGCGGATGAAGGCCGCTGCACGGTCATTGCAAAAAACGCCTACGACCGAATGGCGAGCTATATCCGAGAGGCGCGGTTCGTAACGGATATGGGGTTCCTCTTCAGCTGAGCTTATAGCAAGCGATGGAGTTACACACTCTTCCCGGGGCATAGAAGGCACCAAGGTAGCGGGTTTCGAAACACTGCTACATGGAGAGCGTCCATAAACGAAGTTGGCATTGGTTCGTGTGTGGACGCCCCCATGAATGCAAGCACTTTTTTGGACCGTTTGGTCAGAACCCTGAGCAGGCGGAGCGGTACAGAGTAAAAACCGCCTGCTAATTTTAGACTAAAAAGCCTAAACTTTTACTTTTTGTACAGATTTGGACGATATCTGCAGGGTTCAAGGTTTCCAAACGTTCGGACAACCATCAGAGATTTCCCCGCTCACAGATCGTCTGGAGACCCATCAAACATGCAATATCGCGCCGAGATCGATGGCCTGCGGGCACTGGCCGTCCTGCCTGTCATCTTGTGTCATGCGGGTTTTTCGATCTTTTCGGGCGGCTATATCGGCGTTGATGTCTTCTTCGTCATCTCGGGGTTCCTGATCACCTCGATCCTGATCCGGGAATTGGATCAAGGCCGCTTCAGCCTGCCTGATTTCTATGAACGCCGCGCCCGGCGTATTTTACCCGCGTTGTTCTTTGTGATGGCCGCCTGCCTGCCCGTTGCCGCCATACTGTTCGTCCCCCAGGACCTCAAGGATTTCGCCCAGAGCCTGACGGCGGTGGCCTTCTTTTCCTCCAATATCCTGTTCTGGTCGGAAAGCGGCTATTTCTCCGGAGCCTCGGAACTCAAACCCTTGCTGCACACCTGGAGCCTGGCGGTGGAGGAGCAATATTACATCCTGTTTCCCCTTTGGTTGATGCTGACCTGGCGCTGGGGGATCAAAATCACTCTGATCGGCCTAACTCTCGGCTTTGCTCTAAGCCTGTTTCTGGCGCAGATGATCGTCTCACGCGATGCGTCATTCGCCTTTTTCATGCTGCCGACCCGCGCCTGGGAATTGCTGATGGGCTCTTTTGTGGCCTTTGCGCTTTTTCGATATCCTGACCTGGCGCGCCCGGGATGGCTTGCACAGGGCGGCAGCCTCGCTGGGCTGGCGCTGGTGGTTTTTGCCATCTTTGTCTTTGACAAAGAAACACCCTTCCCCAGCCTCTATACGCTGGTGCCGGTTCTCGGGGCCGCGCTGATCATCCTTTGTGCGCGCAGGGGAACACTCGTGCATGCTCTGCTCAGCCAGCGCGCACTCACCGGGATCGGGCTGCTCAGCTACAGCGCCTATCTATGGCATCAACCGCTTTTTGCCTTCACCCGTTACGCCCATGCCACCCATCCGCCGATTGCGGTGATGCTGGGGCTTGTGATCGTCACCTTCGTTCTGGCCTATGTTACCTGGCGTTGGGTGGAACGCCCGTTTCGCATCAAGGGGCGCGTCGGCCGGGCTTGGGTTTTCAATCTCAGCGCCGCAGGGCTCGTCGGATTTGCGGTACTGGGCATTGGAGGGCATCTGCTCAAAGGCGTGCCGATGCGCTTTTCACCGGTGAAACAGGAGCTTTTCGCCAGCGCCAGCGCCTCTCCCAAACGCGGGGCCTGTCACAATATCGCCCAGCCCGACAATGTCTGCCATTACTTCGTCGATGCCCCGACATGGGCGGTGTTCGGGGACAGCCACAGTATCGAGCTGGCCTATGGCCTGGCCACGCGGTTACGCGCGCAAGACATTGGCGTCATGCAATTTTCCTATGCCGGATGCGGGCCGCAATTGGGGACGGATCACACGGATAAATGCGGTCAGTGGTCCACCCGCAGCATCGATCACATTCTGGCCAATGACACCATCGATACGGTTGTGGTTTCCTATCGCATTGCCGCCTATCTGGCGGGAAAGCACGAAAACATCTATCCCGCGCAACCTGATCTCGTCGGCCCGGAAAAACAGGCGCAGGTCTGGGAGAGCTATATCAAAACGATTCAGGCCTTCGTGGATCGCGGCAAGACCGTGCATCTTGTGCTGCAGGCTCCCGAAGTCCCGGCGGATATCAAACAGATGGTGCGCCGTGCGGGGTCAGAGGCGATTGCGAAGGAAAATTTCGGGCTGGCGGGTGTGCCGCGCAGTTGGTGGGAAGCGCGCATGGCATATGTCACGCAGCGGTTGGGGGATATTCCTGCGGCGGTACAGATCCACGACCCGGCTGATACGTTTTGTGATGCAGCCACCTGTTATCTGGCGCATGATAAACGGGCGCTGTATTTTGATGACGACCATGTCTCTCTCGCCGGGGCAGGGCTCATTGCGGATCAGATCCTCAAGGGGTCCGAACCAGAACCCGGATCGCTCGCAGGGATCAATCCGCGCCGGAAAGGTCCCGGGTAAAGACCTTATCGGCCACATCTTCCAGGGCCGCTTCGCGCCGGTTGGCCACGATCACATCTGCGTCGCGTTTGAACACGTCCAAATCCCGCTCCACGCGCGAGTTGAAGAAATCACCCTCCAGCAGATGCGGTTCATAGACGATCACCTCAACCCCCTTGGCGCGGATCCGCTTCATGATGCCCTGGATGGAGCTGTCACGAAAATTATCCGAGCCTGCCTTCATCACCAGCCGGTAAATGCCGACCACCTTGGGGCGCATTTCGATGATCCGCTCGGCCAGGAAATCCTTGCGCGTGGTATTGGCATCCACAATCGCGCGGATCATGTTTTGCGGGATGTTGCTGTAATTGGCCAGCAGCTGTTTGGTGTCCTTGGGCAGGCAATAGCCGCCATAACCAAAAGAGGGGTTATTGTAGAAATTGCCCACCCGCGGATCCGCGCTGACACCTGAGATGACCTCGCGGCTATCGAGCCCCAGCGCCATGGCATAGCTGTCGAGTTCGTTGAAATAGGCCACGCGCATCGCCAGATAGGTATTGGCGAAAAGCTTGATCGCCTCGGCCTCGGACGCCCCGGTCAACAGCACTGGCACGTCTGTTTCCTCAGAAACCGCCAGCATCATATCCGCAAAGATCCGCGCGCGTTCGGAGCGCTCCCCCACCACGATCCGGCTGGGGTGCAGGTTGTCATGCAATGCACGCCCTTCGCGCAGGAATTCGGGGGAAAAGATCACCTGATCCGTGTTCATTTCCGCGCGTACCCGCTCGGTGAATCCGACAGGAATCGTCGATTTGACCACGATGGTGGCGGTTTTATTCAACGCGATCACATCGCCGATCACCGCCTCCACGGAAGAGGTATCAAAAAAGGCGGTCTTGGGATCGTAATTCGTCGGTGTGGCGATGATCACGTAATCCGCACCCGTAAACGCCTCTGCCTTATCCAGCGTTGCGTGCAAGTTCAGCCCGCCGCGCGCCAGCCGTTCTTCGATGTCAGGATCCAGGATCGGCGCGCGCCCCGCGTTCAGATCCGCAACCCGCCCGGCGTCCAGATCGAGCGCGACCACCGCGTGGGTCCCCGCCAGCAGAACCGCATTGGACAGCCCCACATATCCAATTCCGGCCACCGCGATTTTCATATTCTTCATCCTTTAACAGCGCCTGCACCTTCTAAGCGCGCGCGCGCCGTTTCGCACGCGAAATATCGGTTTTCCAAAGCAGAGTTAACAACATGTTGCCCCACCGGTTGGGCTGTTAGTGCGTCCCTTACCCCGGATGGGGATGCTGGGCAGATGTTCTGGCACCACAGGTATGGCCGCGCAGGGCCGCTCACATTTACAGGCAGGTCCCGGATTCAAATGGCCGCCTCACAATACCCCCCGAAAGGACCGCCCCATGGCATGGCATAACAGCACAACCCCCTTTGACGTCGCCCCCGGCAAGAACCACGACCTGCCGATGACCATCGTTCTGGAGCCCAATGGCGGCTCGGCCCAGATCCAGCTGCGCGACAGCGCGGGGGCATGGTTCACCCCGGATGCGGCGGATTTCACCCTGACACAGGCGGGCCCCTACCGCGTTGAGCGCGCCAATACACCGGGGATGCGCATCATCGCCACGGGCAATGCGACTTTTGAAGTGACGCTGGCCGCATGATCCGCAAGACGCTGATCCTGCCCTTGGTGCGCAAGGGCCTTTCGGGAAAAGGCGAGGGGCGCACAAACCCGGCCCGCCCCTTGAGCGTGCGCTTTGAGGACGGCGCCCTCACGATCACGCCCCAGCGCCCGAGCGTTCCCGCCCGCTTCACCGTTGCCTTTGGTGACGGCGCCCTCACGATCATCCCCTAGGAGGCGATATGCCTGATAATTTTCTCATTCTCCCCGCCTCCGATGTCTCGGGCGGCAGGCTCACGACGCTGAGCCGCGCGACGATCACCACCGATCTGAACCTGAGCGTCACCGGGTTGACCAATGGCACCGAAGTGGTTGTCTATCAGCTTGGGCCCGGCGTGAGCGGTACGCCTCAGGCCCTCCCCGCCAACACCGAAACCCATGTCTTTGCGCTGGCCGGTCAATCCAACATGATCGGGCGCGCGGCTTTTGACGGCGGTGCCAAATGGCCCGCAGGCACGATGCAGATCGGGCGGGGGACGCAAAACGGCGCGCTCATTCCGGCACAAAACCCCGCAGACGGGCCAACCACCTCGCGTCCGCTGGCGCATTTCAGCCCGACTCTGGGGGACATGGGGCTCGATCTCCAATTCGCCATTGATTATCTGGCGGATAAGCCCGGTGTGAGCCTGATGTTCATCCCCTGTGCGCAGGGGGCGACGGGGTTTTCGGACAATGCCTGGAACCCGGGGAATTGGCTTTATAATGACACGATTGCGCGGATCAACGCTGCGATAGCCGCCCATCCGGGGTTTCTGTTCAAAGGCTTCCTGTGGCATCAGGGTGAAACCGATGCGGGTATTGCGGGCACCTATGCGGGCTTGCTGGATGATATGATCACCAATATGCGCGCCGATGTGAGTGCCGCAGATGCCACCACGCCCTTCATTCTGGGCGGGCTGGCGTCGGGTAATGTGGGCCGGGATGTGATCACCGACATCATCGCCCAAACGCCTGCACGCGTGTCTTATACCGGTTTCGCCGATGCCGCCGGCCTGGGGCGCAACGATGCAAATCACTTCAACGCTGCGGGCCTGCGCGCGCTTGGCAGCCGATATAATGCGGCCATTGCACAGGCCGTGGCAAATGTGCCGGTTGCGGCCACGGCCCCCGCTGCGCCCACCGGCCTCGCGGCGGTGGCGGGGGACGGTGAGATTACCCTCACCTGGACCGCGCCCAATGAGGACGGCGGCGCACCGATCACCGATTACCAGATCGAGCGGGACGGTGGATCAGGCTTTGCACTGATTGCGGATGGTCCCGGCACCGGCACGACATTCACCGACAGCGGGCTGGTCAATGGCACCGCCTATACGTATCGCCTGCGCGCCGTGAACAGCACCGGCCCCGGTCCGGCATCCGCGACGGCTACCACCACACCCATCGCACCGATCATCACCCCCCCCACCGGCCCCGTGCCAGAGACCGGTGCCGTGGCACATTGGCTCTTTGGCGATGACAATACCACCAACGCCGATCTGATCAGCGCCCGCCTCGCCAGCGGCCCCGCGCATGCGCAATCCACCGGCTACATCACCAGCCCGGCGGGCATTCAACAGGGTCTGGACACGGGCATCGCCGAGGCAGACATCCAGACCATGTGTTTCGTGTTCCAGCTGGCAGGGACAACCAATTCCATCATCGGCGGCACGCTCGAAGCGCCGGGGGGGGATCTGTCAACGGGTGTGTCCCCCTTTAGCGTGGTGCCCTCCAAACTCTGGGTCAATATGCGCGGCGGGTGGGGCAATACCCAGGTCAGCGGGACCACCCCGCTTGCCAATGGTTTTGCCTTTGTCGCGGTCTCCAAGAACGTGAGCACGGGCGCGTATGTCCTGTTTGTGGGGGACCTCGCGGGCAGCCACGTGGTCGCGGGCAGCGCCAGCCAGACCACCTCCCCGCGCAGCATCGGGATCGGCAGCCTCTATTTCAGCAATGCAAATTTCAACGGGCAGATCTCCACAGCCGAAACCATCATCTTCGACAGCGCCAAGACGCAAACGGAGATCGAAGCAATCTACCAACGCAGCCGCACCCGCCTTGCCGCGCGGAGTGTGACGGTGCTGTGAAGCACCTTTGGCGCACCCTCGACGGGGTGACCTGGCTCCCGTCACGCGCTGCTGTTTCTGAGCCCTTCCAAAGTGACGCGCAAGGCCATAGCACAACACATATGATCCTCTGCGCACCCCTTGTATATCCTGGGGTACGCCACAAAAGGCTTTCCCATAGCCTCGTGTTCAGGCCACTTTTGGTGCGATCAATCAAACGTCCATGCCCCCCTTTTAACAGACAAGCTAGAAGCTGTCCGGTGGGCTTAGAGGTAAGTCGCGTCGATTGAAATCGTTTTGTTGCCCAGTGCTTCAGAAGCAAGCCCTTCCATGATCCGGGCAAATACCCCCATATCACTCCACCGTTTCCAACGATTGTAGAGCGTCTTGGCAGGACCGTATTCTTTGGGTGCATCACACCAACGTAAACCATTGCGATTGGTAAATATAATGCCACTTAAGACACGTCGACCATCAACGCGCAGTACGCCATGGCTCTTTGGAAAGTAGGGCCGAATCCGCGCCATTTTACCTTCGTTCAGCCAGTAAAGATTGCTCACAAAGTCCCCCAGATGGAGAGCTATGAATCATGCAGCTATCTGAGCCTCAAGTGAATTAATGGGGCTTGAGCCTAAGACACCGTTTATAAACACCACAGCGATATAAGTTGATCAATTGGGACTGGAAAAAACTTCCTTTTTCCTGTTGAAGGATTTCAATGACACGTGACGCTGCGCCATATGACCTGGTCATTTCCATCATCAATTACCGCACGGGCGCATTGACGATTGCCTGTGTGGCTTCGGTGATTTCGGATTTGCGCATAACGCTGGGGGTTCGTGCCCATATCGTTGTCGTTGATAATGCCTCAGGAGATGGATCAGAGGTTGAGATCGCCGACTGGATTACCGCGCAGGGGCCCGATGTCCCCATGACCCTGATCCAATCCCCCCGCAATAGTGGGTTTTCGGGCGGGCATAATCAGGGGATGAGTGCGCGGCGCGCGGATTTCTACCTGGTGCTGAACTCGGATGCCGTTTTGAAGCCGGGGTTTTGCGGCGCGCTTTTGGAAGCGGCGCGCGCCACGCCCGAGGCGGGGCTTTTTACCCCGCGCATCGAGACGGAGGAGGGCGCGCCGCAATCCAGCTGTTTCCGCATGCATTCCCCGATCAGCGAATTGATCCGCGCCGCCGCCACTGGCCCTGTCACGACGTTGTTTCAACGCCATGTCGTGGCCCTGGACATGCCGCCCGACCCCGATCAGATCGGCTGGGCCAGCTTTGCAGGTATTTTGCTGCGCGCTCAGATGATCGAGGAGGTGGGCCTGATGGATGAGAGCTATTTCCTCTATTTTGAAGATACCGAATATTGCCTGCGTGCGGGCCGTGCCGGCTGGCGCATTGCCTATGTGCCTCAGGCGCGTTTCGTGCATTTCGTTGGCGGGAGCACTGCGGTCAAGGCCATGACCGAGGCCCGTAAAAGGCTCCCTAAATACTATTACGCCTCGCGCACGCGACTCTTGTACCAGGCGCATGGGCCTATGGGTCTACTCGCGGCCAACCTCTTGTGGCACTTGGGGCGTGGTATAGCGCAGCTGCGTTGGTTCGCTGGCAAGCCGGTGCCCGCTGCCATGGCACAGGAATGGCGCGATATCTGGACCAATGTGCTGACGCCTTTGGGCGATAGCCATCAGCCGAAGGGCAGTTGATGGGTTTGTCGGATCCGATACGCGCCTGCTGGTTTTTGCATCATGGCTGATGTCGCCGCTGTCATCATCGGGCGCAATGAGGGCGCGCGGCTGATTGCCTGTCTGGCCTCAATGGGGCAGGGGTTTGCGCGCATCATCTATGTCGATAGCGGATCAACGGATGGATCCCTTGCTGCGGCAAGGGACGCCGGGGCCGAGGGGATTGCCCTTGATATGGAGCGCCCCTTTACGGCGGCGCGCGCGCGTAATACCGGGATTGCGGCGTTGAAAGCGGGTGATGCGCCCGATTTTGTGCAATTTATTGACGGCGATTGCATTCTGGACCCCCGTTGGGTTCCTGTGGCGCTGGAGTTCATAACCAAACGGCCAAAGGTTGCCGCCGTATGTGGCCGTCTGCGCGAACGCTTCCCTGAGGCGTCTATCTATAACCGCCTGTGTGACGCGGAATGGGATACGCCCATTGGGCAGGCCAAGGCCTGCGGTGGCATTGCGATGATGCGGTGGGAAGCGCTTGAAGCGGTGGGCGGGTTCAACCCCGAACTTATCGCCGGCGAAGAACCCGAGATGTGCCTGCGGATGCGCAGGTTGGGCTGGCAAATCTGGCGGATCGATGCGGAAATGGCGCTGCATGATGCGGCAATGCTGCGCTTTGGGCAGTTCTGGAAACGCGCCCGGCGCGGCGGGTATGCCTATGCCCAGGGGGCGGCGATGTATGGGCGTGCTCCCGAGCGTCACGGGGTGGCTGGTGTGCAGCGTATTGTGCTCTGGGGGGCGGTGATCCCCGTGCTGACACTGCTCGGCATAGGCGTCTTCGGCCCCATCGCATTATCCATGCTGGCGCTCTACCCGCTCCAGATGGTTCGGATCGCGCGGCGCAAGGGGGCCACACGCGCCGCATGGGAACAGGCCACTCTGCTGACGGTTGGAAAATTCGCGGAACTGCAAGGCATCGGAGACTACCTCTGGCGGCGTTGGCGCGCGCGTGATGCAGAGTTGATTGAATATAAATGAAAATAATCAAAGCAAAACTTGCAGGGTTGTTGCCCGGCCAGAAATCTCTGGGCTCCAAGGTATTTCAGGCTGGCGGGTGGAGTATTATCCAAATCGTCATTACGAATTTACTGCGTCTGGCCAGCAATCTTATTCTGACGCGATATCTGGTGCCGGAAGCCTTTGGGATGATGGCGATGATCGGGACACTACTGACGGCGTTCGCCCTCTTCACCGATATCGGGCTATCTCAGAGCATTACCCGTGACAAAGACGGCGAGGACGATCACTTTCTGCGTGTGGCATGGACAGTCCAACTGATCCGTGGGGCCGCAATTTCTGGCTTTGTTTTACTGGCGGCTCTGGGACTGTGGGTTTTCGCACCGACCTTTGCGCCCCTTGATACTGTCTATGCCGACCCGCATTTACCGCTGCTGGTGGCCATATCTGCACTGACGCCGCTTTTGAACGGCGCGGAATCCACCGCCAAGGAACTGACAATCCGCCGGCTGCAGAACTGGCGCTTTACTGTCATCGGGATCAGCGCTCAGGTTCTCAGCCTGATTGCAATGGTCACATTTGTACAGTTCAGCCCCACCGTCTGGGCGCTGCTGGCAGGTATGCTCACCGTAAACATATTCGCGTTGGTAGCCTCGCACTTGTTTTATCCTGGTCCCAGGATGCACCTGGCCCGCGACCGCGATATTACCGACAGGCTCTGGCAGTTTGGCAAATTTCTGATGGGATCTTCGGCTTTTACTTTTGTCGCGCAGCAGGCGGACAAGTTTATTCTGGCCGCCTTATTGGATGCGACCACCTTTGGACTATACGTTATCGCCCAAATATGGGTAATGGCCGGACAAATGCTGATCTCAAGGCTGATGACCCGCGTCGGTTTTCCGGCAATGAGCGATGTCATGCGCAACCGGCCTGAGGAGTTGCATCGCTTGTTCCGAAAATTTCAGAATGTCATCGATCTTTTCTGCCTATGCACTTTTGTGCTAGCGTTTCTGTTCGGGAGCATACTGATTCAAAGCATTTATACATCAGAATATCACACTGCCGGTTCCTATTTGTCAATCTTGTCATTGAGTTTCCTTATGATGCGGTTCCAGCCGTTGGATAGCCTGCTGATAAACATGGGTAACAGCCGATCCGCCCTTATCATTTCCGCGGGACGGGCGGTTTCAATCTGCATTACGATCCCATTGAGTTATAACCTTTTAGGGTTCGAGGGCACTTTACTGGCGGTTGCGGTGAATACCGGGCTGACGGCTCCCTATACACTGACCCTGTTGCGTCCGATTTTGGGTGAAAAACAATTCCGCTTTGATAGTTTCTGGCTTGCTGCGGCGGTTTTAATATCCGGAGTGGTCTATATGACAGTCTAGTGTTCCATAGGTGATACTTGTAATTCCTTTTCTAAAAGAGAAAGTGAGATGCTAACATGCTCAATTCACTAATCGGGGTATTGCTCCGGCTTATCCGTGTTGTTCTGAACGTAGATCATAACAAGGTCGCGGTTTTGCCATCCGCCAGCGCCGGCAGTCTGGGCGATCAGGCGATGTTGGATAGCATCACGACTCAATTGATTCAGAAATCTGCAAAGACTCCAGTCCTGATTGCACGCCAAAGCGATAATATCTCGCTGCGCAACCCGGTGACGCTGGCTATTTTTGATGCGCCGGGTGTTATGAGAAAATTACGCGCAGCCAAGCAGATTCTTAGCTGCGGCCAGATGTTATTCATCGGCGCAGATGTAATCGATGGCGGTTATGGCGGCGATTGCAGAAGACTAGGCGTGCTGGATGTCGCAGCGCGCGCAGGCATGGGGTGTGCTGCCGTGAACTTTTCTTTCTCTGAACATCCGGGCCCGGCCGCAGTGGCGCGCTTGCACCGACTATCACCAGTACACATGTATTCGCGCGACCCAATTTCACTGAGACGGTTTCACAAGGTGGTTGGTCGTGAGGCTGTGCAAGTGGCAGACGTGGCTTTTTTACTGAAACCGGAGGCCAGTTCTAACAACGCCAAAATCGCAATTTCCTGGGCAAAAGAGCAGCGCGAGGCGGGTAGTTGCGTTCTCGGCGTTAACGTCGGAGGTACCACTCTGTCCATGATGAAAGGTGACGGACTGGATAGTATCGGGCGATCTCTTGAGGGATGGCTAAGCACGAACCCTGACCGTGCGGTTCTGCTCTTGCCACATGATTACAAACCACAGCCCGTGGGGGATGTGGAAGCGCTACAGGCGCTGCTGGATCGGCTGAGCCCGCAGTTTGGGAACCGAGTGCATATGGTGCAGTTTCCCTTCGAGACATGGGACGTCAAAGCCATGGCTGATGTTCTCGATTTTGCGCTGTTGGCGCGGATGCATTTTGCCGTCGCTTGTCTGGGGATGGGCGTGCCGCCTTTATGCATTGCTTATGCTGGTAAGTTCGAGGGGATGATGCAGCATTTCGGACTAGAAAATATGCTTGTCAGCAATGAAGAAGTTCTGGATCCGGCTGTTTTGCTAGCTCGGCTAGAAGTATTTGAAGCTGCCATGCCAATCATGAAAGAAAAGATTAATGCAGCTCTACCCGAGGTCAAGGAGCTTTCGAAAAGGAATTTTGCGTGGCTCTGAACCCTGACAAGCGCCTTTTACTGATCATACCGGACGGGTCGATAAATCACAGGATGGGCGGCGGCCAGCGTAGCGCGATCCTGTTCAGCGCGCTCAAATCTCTGGGACCGGTTGATGTGGTCGTGTTGGGGGAAGGCACTGGAACAGGACCGCAAGAGTTTTTTCCCGGTGCCGCATCCTTCCAATGGGCACCAAGCAGTCGCTTTTCGGTGATCAAGAAAAAAGGACTGTCGCACCTGATTTACAACCTACGCCGGTTTTTGTTCGTACCCGCGTTATACGCTCCCCAAGCCAGCGTTACAGAGGCACTGGATAAACTGGTGACGCCGGCCCATCGGCTCATTGCCTGTCGTTATGCGCTAACCTATTGTGCTACCGGGCTGACAAAAACGCCTGGTCGCGATGTTTTTGTCGATATTGACGATCGCGACGATCAGACCTTTCAATCTACCGCCACGGCCGTGCTGGGAACTGGGGTCCTGGGGTGCATTTTTAGAAAATATGTTGTGCCTTCCGTTCTGCGACAGCTCTATCGCCGCCTGCCTGGAACGAGCTTCCTGTGGTATGCGAAGGCGGAAGATGACCTGAACTTGCCGGGCGTTGGTTCGGCTGTTCTGCGCAATGTGCCGTTCAACACTGATATTCCAGCCGGTGCACCGCCCCCTTCCGCCCGGCAGGATGTTGTTTTTGTTGGCAGCCATGCCCATCGGCCCAATCAGGATGGAGTCAGGTGGTTCTTGCGCGAATGCTGGCCCACCCTGCATGCACGCCACCCAGAGGCCCGGTTCCGCATCGTGGGCTTGGGCGCGTGGCAACAGTTGCAGGCGGAATTTCCTGACACGCCCGGTGTGGAATATGTCGGAACTATAGATGACATCGCCACGGCCTATTTTGACGCGCGCCTGGTCGTGTCGCCCCTGTTCGAAGGCGGGGGATCCAAGATCAAGGTGATCGAGGCCTGCGCCTTTGGCCGCCCTATCGTGGTCAGCCGACATTCTGCGCAAGGCTTCGGGGATGCGATCGCTGCGGCCTTGCCACAAAGCGATGATGCCGCAGGTTTCATCGATCTGTGCACGCAGTATCTGGCAGACCCAGATGCGGCGGATAGGCTGGGACAACACTTACAGGACCTGCAACGTGCTCATTTCTCGCGCGCCGCCGCAGAAGCACAGATCGCCGCCGATATTCGTAGTGTGATCGGGTCCTGACAGGTGATTTTGACCTGAGTTTCACGCTTTATTAAGGCCGCAGACCCTATCATCTCTGGATGATGGAGCAGACCCTCAAAGACGTTCTGATCCTGCCTCAAACTGACTATGTCGCGCGACAAACGCATCTGTGACCGCCGTGATCGGACTGACCGCCCTATGATCTTTTCTTCCAAGAGCGATCCTTACCGCGACAGCCTGGCCCGGTTGAAGCCCGCCTTCTGGGGGGTTGCGGGGTTTTCGGCCATCGTCAATGTGCTGATGCTCACCGGATCCATCTACATGATGCAGGTCTATGACCGGGTGCTCTCCAGCGGGTCGGTCCCGACGCTGGTGGGATTGTTCACCATCGTTGTGGTCCTCTATGCTTTCCTTGGGCTTTATGATTTTCTGCGGGTGCGCATTCTGGCGCGCGCGTCCGTCCACCTGGATCAGGCGCTGGCGGATCAGGTCTACCGTTCCTGGCTGCGCTCGGGCGTGCCGGGGGCTGCGGGCAAGGACGCCTCCGCCCAACCTTTGCGCGATCTGGAAGCCTTGCGCGGTTTCGTCGGGGCCAGCCCCATGGCAGGGCTCTTTGATCTGCCCTTTGTGCCGCTGTTTCTGGCGGTGCTCTTTATTATCCACCCCTGGCTCGGGTTTCTGACCATTGCGGGATCGGCGGTGGTGATCGCGCTGACCCTGCTCAATCAGGCGATGACGCAAGGCCTGGCGCAAAAGGCATTACAACATGACAGTGCCGCCCAGGATTTTGCCGAAGGCGGCAAGCGCGGTGCCGAAGCGGTGGTCGCCATGGGCATGAACTCGGCGATTACAACGCGCTGGCGCGGGCTGCATGATGACGCACTCGCCGTCGGGCAACGCACCAGTGATCCTAATGAGGCGCTGACCGCTTTTTCCAAGGCGTTCCGGATGTTGTTGCAATCCACCATCCTGACGCTGGGGGCTTTTCTGGTGCTGCGCGGTGAAATTACCGCCGGCACGATCATCGCGGCCTCGCTCTTGTCCGGGCGCGCGCTTGCGCCGGTGGATCAGGTCGTGAGCCAGATGCGCGGCGTCACCAAGACATGGGCCGCGCACAAACGGCTGGGGGTATTTTTCGCCGCCCTGCCGGAGCCCACCACCCCGATCGACCTGCCCGCCCCCACCGGGCAAATCACCCTGAGCGGGGTAACCAAATTTGCCCCCGGCGCCTCCGGGCCCGATCAAAAGAAGTTGGTGCACCAGGTGACTTTCGCGCTGGAGCCGGGCGATGGTCTGGGCGTCATCGGCAATTCGGCAAGCGGGAAATCGACCCTGGCCAAGCTCTTGGTGGGGGTTTGGGAGCCAGATATGGGCGAATTGCGCATGGGCGGGGCCACGCGGGATCAATGGGATCCTGCCAAATTGGGCCCCCATATCGGCTATATGCCGCAATCGCTTTTCCTGTTGCCCGGGACGATCCGCGACAATATTGCGCGCTTTCAAGAGGATGCCAGTGACGCGGATGTCATGGCGGCCGCACAAATGGCCGGGGTGCATGACATGATCCTGGCTCTGCCGGAGGGATATAAAACCCGGGTGGGCGGGTCCGCAGGATCGGTGCAACTCTCCGGCGGGCAGGTACAGCGCGTTGGTCTGGCCCGCGCGGTCTTTAGTAAGCCCGCGCTGGTGGTTCTGGATGAACCCAACGCCAACCTTGATACCGCCGGGGATGAAGCCCTGACGCAAGCGATTGTGAGCCTGCGCGAAGCCGGCACCACGGTGGTTGTGATGGCGCATCGCCCCTCCGCGATTGCCGCCGTCAATAAGGTGCTGGTGCTCAAGGATGGTCAGCAGGTGCAATGCGGCCCCAAAGAAGAAGTGCTGGGCAAGGTTCTGGCCCCTGTGCCGCCCCAACCGCCCCCGAGGCAGGCCGCCTCCGCCTAAGTGGGCGGATGCAGGCCCGATCCCAAGAACAGGAATGACGTGATGAGCACTCAGACACTTGCCGCCCCGGATGATTTGACACTGCGCCTGTCGATGCGCCCTGTCTTTCTGGTGGGTCTGATCGGGTTGGTGGGCCTGTTCGGGGGTTTTGGCCTCTGGGCCGGCACAACCGTGATCAGCGGCGCGGTGATCGCGCAAGGCCAGGCCGTCGTGCGCGGCAGTGCCAAACAGGTGCAACATCTGGATGGCGGGATCGTAGCAGATATTCTGGTGCAGAATGGCGATGGCGTAGAGGCGGGGGATGTGTTGATCCGGCTGGACCCGACGCTGGTGCGCATGAACCTGGATGTCACCCGCCAACGCTTGGCCGATGCGCTGACCCAGCAGGCGCGTTTGCGCGCCGAGCAACAGGGGTTGGGCGAGTTGGTTTTTACCTATCCCGACCTGCCCTTCGAGATACCGGATATGGGGACCAATGAGGCGGGTCAACGCGCGATCTTTGCCGCCCGCGCCGCCGTGCAGACCGGCGGGCGGGAGCAATTGGCCGAAGCGTTTTTGCAGTTTGAAAACCAGATCGCGGGGCTGACGTCCCAGATGGAGGCCATTGCCGCACAGATCGGTTTCATTACCAAGGATCTCGATAGCATGCAGACCTTGGTGGAGCGCAATCTGGCGCGCCAGAGCCAGCTCAATGATCTCAATCGCACCCGCGCTGATCTTGAGGGGCGTCGTGCGGGGTTGGCTTCTGATATCGCGCAGCTCAGCAATGCGCGCCGGGAGGCCGAAATCCAGACCCTGCAAAGTGAGCGCGCGTTTCAGGAATCCGTTGTGACTGATCTGCGCACCATCACCAGCCAGGTGGATGAATTGATCCTTGATATCGTCACGCGCGCCGCGCAACTGGACCGGATCAACATCCGCGCGCCCGCCGCCGGGATCGTGCATGAATTGCAAATTTCGACGGTGGGGGGCGTGATCGAACCGGGGCAGGTGATCACCGAGATCATCCCGCAAGGCCAGGCGCTGGATTTCGAGCTGCGCGTGCAGCCGCAAGACATCGACCAGGTGCATATCGGGCAAGAGGCCGAAACGCTGATTGCTGCTTTTGATGTCAATGAGACGCCCAAGCTGATCGGGTCGGTCGCGCGGATTTCACCCAACGCCATTGAGGACCCCCAGAGCGGGCAGAGTTATTACCTGATCAACCTGGCGGTCCCGACAGAGGAAATCGCCCGGCTGGGTGGGTTGCGGATCAAGCCCGGCATGCCCGTAGAGGCGTATCTCGCGACCTCGGATCGCACGGTGCTGGGCTATCTGATCTCCCCCGTCACCGCCCAGATGCGGCGCGCCTTTCGTCAATAAGACCCGCGGTTTTCAGACCAGCGCAGTAAGCCTTTTGTATCTTTATGCCTGAATTCCGTAAAATTCGACTCATCTTAAGGGTGCTTTAATGAGATTCAAATAGGGATAAAAAACGCATAAAATCAGAGAGATATAACGGAATAAACTTATGAACGCGCAACCGCAAACTCTGCTTCACGTTGGGCTGCACAAATGTGGCAGCACATGGTTGCAAAAGGAAGTTTTTAACCGCCCCGATTATGGGATTTCCGCGCCTTGGGGGCCGATGTCGCATCAGGCTGTGACGGAATTTGTGGCTATTGACCCGCTGTGTTTCGACCCCAAGGCCGCGCGGGCGCGGTTTGATGAGGTGCGAAGCGATGACACGGCAGGCAACGATGTCGCCGTGATCAGCCATGAGGCCCTGTCCTCACGCCCCCATCACGGCAAATATTACGCACCGGATGTGGCGCATCGATTGGCGCGAACCTTTCCCGAGGCCAAGGTTTTCATGATGTTTCGCGAACAATCCTCAATCATCTATTCGCTTTACGGTGAACATGTCCGCAATGGCGGGCAGCACAGTTTCGAGGAGTTCATCGGCACCGGGAATGAACCGGCAGGTTGGGCACCTTTGTGCCGTCTGTCCTTCTTCGAATATGATCGTTTGTTGCAGATGTACCGTGATATTTTCGGGGCGGATAACGTTCTGGCCCTGCCGCTGGAGCTGATGAAGAGCGATCCGGACGCGTTTATGCAGCGCTTCTTTGGCTTCCTTGATCTTCCGGTACAATATCCCGACACCTCCCGTAAATCGAATGCGGGCTGGGGGGGCCTAACTGTTGACCTTTACCGTCGGAGCAATGGGCTGGTGCGTAGAAATCCCTTGGGTGGACCGATTTCATGGGCTTTTCGTATACGCTTTGCGTTAACACGACGCCTCAACCGGATAATCCCGCGCCGTTGGCACAAACGTAGCGAACAGCGTAAACGTGACGCTCTACGTGCCCGGATCGACAATACCTTCGTGCACAGCAATTCCCGACTGGCGCAGATGGTGGATGTCGATCTTAAAGCGCTTAGCTACCATTGAGCGACCGTGTTGCGCGGATCAATTTCGGCTCGGAACGCGCCCTACCCGAGGCGGATTTCAAGCGATGCGGGCGACCAAGTTTGGTCATGCGATTTAGGACGTGGGCGCCAATCTTGGCTTCGGTCTTCTGGTTATCGAAGCTGCGCGCCTTTAGCTTCGGCCGGATGACTGCTTTCCAACGACCCATGCATTGCCCGGCAGTGTATGCGGAGCATGCATGAGAGGAAGAGTTTCACCGCGGCTGAGCTGATTGTAGCCCGATGACGTCTGCCAGGCTATGCGTCCGTGCACCTCAATCTCGATGATATGGCTGATCGCGGACCGTCGGATTCCGGGCGCTGTCCGGGCTGAGGACCGCGTTTTTGGGAGGCGGGATCGTGACGTCGATCTCTGCACCAAAGCGCTCGACGAGGAGATCGCAGGTTAGGTCGCCATCGTAAGCACCGTCTGCGAGAAATACGGCGACCGGGCCATCAATTTGAGCTAAAAGACCCGGCAGCGCGGTGGAATCACCGACGCCATCGGTGGTCAAATCGGCGCAAATGATCTCGCCGCTCGCCAGATCGAGGCCGAGGTGCAGCTTGCGCCAGGAGCGCCGTTTGCGCTTAGTTTTGTACTTTGCTTCAAGCCATTTCTTACCCGGCAGGCGCATGCATAGCATGCTGCCGAGAGGGCGCCCGCGCCAAACATCTTCAATCCGGTGCTGTCTACAACCAACCGGATCCCCGCTTGGTTGTTGGCCTGCGACGGAACGCGCAATGTCAGGCCGTTACCCCGGCGCGACAAAGTAGAGAAACTGGGCGCGGCAATTTCAACGCCAAGCAGCTTAGCAATCGAACGCATCATGCCTTGGGTCTGGCGCCGCGGCTGCCGGAAAACCATGCCCAGGGTCAGGCAGGTCTCAATCGCCAGATCTGAATAGTACGGCTGCCCGCCCGGCGTTGTCCTGCGCGCTACCGACCACAAAGCGAGCGCATCTTCGCTAATCGGCCCTGTGCGCACGAAGGGGGGTAAAAACGGCAAGATTTGCTCAACTGAGTTGGGTTGATCGCTTGATCCTGTCGATTGTTGCCACGCCGACGTTAAAATGCCGGGCGATGGCGCGGATTGATTGGCCTTCATGCAGCATGGTTCTGACCTGATCCTGCTGATGTGTTGTGAGTTTGAATTTTCGGCCGAACTTCACACCGCGTCTTTTTGCCGAGGTTCTACCTTCATCGGTCCGTTCATTTATTAGATTGCGCTCTAGCTCGGAAAGCCCCGCAAAAACAGTGAGTAAGAACTTTCCCATAGAACTTGTGGTATCTGCCCATGGCTCGCGGAGTGATCGGAAGGCAGCTTTTATCGTTTCAACTTTTTGGGTGATTACGAATACATCGTGGGTGGATCTGGCCAACCGGTCGAGGCTGGTGACGATGAGCGTGTCGCCTGGTTGAAGAATGCCCAGCATTTTTTCCAACTGAGGCCGGCGGCGATTAAAGCCGGTCAGTTTTTCCTGGAATATCTTGTCACAGCCTTCAGCCTGGAGGTGTTCGATCTGGCTTTCCAGGTTCTGTCCTGTCGTGGAAACACGCGCGTGGCCGATTAGCATGGATTTGCCCCTGTTTTTGGCGTGATTATACGGAACATAGTTACGGATTCTGTAAAGTACTGTTTTTGCTCGCACAAAATATCGTTCCGTTTATTATGAGTTTTGGAACAGGTCATGCCGCCACCAGTATATCGTTCAGGGGCAGGCGCGTGGTCATATCGAGGTCAAAGACACCGTATGGGTTGATATGGCTGTGTGGCAGCGGGTTCAGTGCCGCCATATCGCGGGTCGTCATTTTCTCCCGCTATGTTCGATCCCGCAGAACATCCTGGATCATCAGTGTATTCACATAAACCATGCTCGCTTGCAGTAAATGCAGCGATAGAACCGAGATCTCCTGGTCGTCCCGCCGGTTGGACACCAACTCATTGCCGTTGCCATAGAAGATGAAGTTGTTCACCCCGCTCCAACGTTCAATCACGTTGAGGCCGGAATTTATCTCACGCCGCAAATTCTTATCGCTGAGGTATTTGCACAGGAAGATCGTCTTGGTTGCTTTGCCAAGTTCCAGCAGTGCGGCAAACACCGGATGGCTTTGGCCGCGGATAAAGCGGCGCAGGATTGCCTCTGGTTCTGCGGTGCGCTGCCTCAGGGCAGTCGCCAATCTAGGTATTAACACATATATAACACAGGGCTTCTCGGCAGGGGCTTGCCATTACCGCAGATAAACAGCCCTCAACCCCTCTCACTCTCAGTAAAACACACAGACGCTCGCCCCGTTTGTTGTCGTGGTCCACTCTGCTCCGATAGCGGTGCAAGTTGTGGCGGTGCTGGCATAGAAACGCGGCAGCATCACGCTCAGCGCGAGGGCAAGGACGAGAGCGCCAAGCCCATACCAGGGCAGGTGGTGTTTCAGGCGGTCTGCTTTTATCTCTTTGCTGCGAAGATGGGCGTAGAGTGCGCTTCTGTCGTCCTTCATTTGCTTGAGAACCTGTTCGGTCTTTTCCGTCTGAAGCCGCAGATCGTTGGTATACCGATCCAGGGCGTTGAGCGGCGTGCGCAGCTCCTGGGTGATCTTGGTGGCAATCAGCTCGCCATATTGCTTGGGATCTGTCTGGGCGCGCGCGGCAAAAGCAGCCTGACGCGCTTCGGTTGCGGTTTTGATCAACCGATCCATTGCGACGGTCTGGCTGTCCACGCGATCCGAGACGCTGGCAATGACGGTGCTGAGCAGATCCAGCGTTTCGCGCAGCTCATCGTCGGAGAGGGCAGGGAGGCCGGGTTGATCAGTCATGGCGGGTCATCCTTCGGATCATTGGTGTTGCGGGACAAACAGCCCCGTAAATTCAGGATCGGCGTAATAGCACAGCTTTGCGGCAATGGCGGCGGGCTGGCCCTGAACCCGCAGGAGCTGGAGCTCCGGCGGCATCTGCATGATCTCATCGGGCGTCAGCAGATCGCGCCCGGTGATCTGGGTGGCGCTTGTCGGCAGATCGCCCGCTCTGCGGCTCTCGGTCCGGTAGTCGATGGTGCCCTGGCCCATCATCTGGCTCAGCCACTTGGCCGTCTCGAAGTCATTCACCCCAAAGACCTGCTGTACCCCTGCATTGGCGATGAAGGTATTTGCGCGGTCGCCATACAAATCCTTGAGCTGGCTCATATCCTGCAGGATCGGCCAAAGCTGCAGCCCGTACCCCGCCATCAGCCCCATGGCGCGTTCCACCGCCTCCAGACGCCCCAGGGCCGCAAACTCATCCAGCAGGAACAACGTGGGAGCCTGCATGCGGCCTGTGGCGCTCAGAGGGGCCGCAGGAGCCCCGGAGAGGGCCGGGGAGGAAACAGGGGCCTGTGTGGCCGCCTCTGCGTCTCGTGCGATGTCCTGGAGGGCCTGGGAGACCAGCAGGCGCAGCCAGCGGCTGTAGGCGTCCATCCGGTTGGGCGGCAGGACCAGGAACACCGAGGTGATCTGGTGGCGCAGATCGGCGAAGTGGAAATCTGATCGGGACATGGCCTGCACAATGCGCGGGCTGTCCAGAAAATGGGTGTGGCGCTGCGCGTTCGACAGGACGGAGGCCGCTTCGCGATCTGCTTTGCCCAGGAAGCGGTTGGCCGCGCGGGCGATCAACCCGCCCGCCGCGTCGCTGTCCTGCATCAGCTCCAGCAGGGCGCGCAACCGCTCCGGGGGCAGGGTGAGATATTCCCGGATGGTGGCGAGGGACCGGCGCTCCGGCTCCTCGTGGCAGACGCAGAACAGGATCAGCCCCCCGAGGAGGGCCTTCGCCTCCTCGTTCCAATGCGCCTCGGAGACCTGGCCGGGCGGATCCATCACCAGCGCATCCGCCAGCGAGGCCGCATCCTCGCCGAGATCGAGGCTATCGGGGGTGAGCCGGTCCAGCGGGTTGTAGGCGGCGCAGGGCTGGCCGGTGTTGCTGACCCCAAAGGGATCAAGGATGTGCACGGTGCCAAACCGTTCCCGCGCGGCCCCCGCGATCCGCGCATTCTCGCCCTTGGGATCAACCACCAGAACCGAGCGCTCCACTGCCAGCAGGTTCGGGATCACGGTGCCGACGCCTTTGCCCGCCCGTGTCGGGGCCAGGGTGATCAGATGCGCCGGGCCATCGTAGGACAGCAGCCGTCCCGTCTTGGGGTTGCGCCCGATTAAAAGTCCCGTCGCCTGTTCCAGCGCCTGCAGCTCGCGCTTGCCCGCAAACCGGGCCGAGCCATGGGTGTCGCGCTTCCGGCTTGTCACATAGGACAGAATGCCGGTCTGATCCATCCAGATCGCGACGCTGAACAGGGCCCCGACGCAGATACAGGGGATCATCACCAGAAGATCGCCGAAGGTCTGCCCCGCGTGCGGCTCAAACAGGATCTGGATTAGCACGAGCCCCACCAGCCCGCCCAGCAAACCCCCCAGCACCAAGGCGATCAGCAGGGTGATGATCAGGACGGGGGTCACCACAAGATAGGAAGCGATCCGCAGCGAGCCCCAGAAGGCCAGGGTGAGGGCCCGGATCACAGGAGGCCCTCCGCTTTATCCGCCGCCGGGGCAGGGGGTATTCCAGGCCCCTGCCATCCCTCGAAAGCCTTTTTGTCCTGATCGCGCGGCAAGTTGCGCAGCAGTCGGTCCACCATGGCGGCAGCGGCGTCATCGCGTTCTGCCAGATCCAGCAGCGCGCCGCCCAGGATCACCTTGCGCCTTGTGTCCATCTTGCGCTGTTTGGTGGCTTCCCGGTTGCGGATGCCCTGCAGCCGCGCCTTGGCCTGGGCAAATTGTTTCTCCGCGCGTTCCAGCTCTGTCTGTGCCATTTGAAATGCCTCGCGATAGGGGGGGTGTTCAGGGGTGAGAGCGTCCCTTCTGCGCCGATCAGACCCGGGCACAAGCGCAGATCCCAATCGCGGAATCCATCGGCGGAACCCGGCAAACCAGGGTACTACCTATAGGCGAAGTCCCGCAGAAAGGGTGTAGAGTCAGAGGCTTGTGCTTGACCGGGGAGCATCCCGCGCCAACCCTGAGCTGAGAAACAGGGAAGGGCGCACTTATGCAAACTCTCCACCTGCGGTTCCGAGCTTTGCGTGCGATCTCCTCGGGGGAAACCCCCAGCCGATGGCCACCCCCGTCCGTCGCAAGATGCGTCGGAACGAAAGGCCCTCCCGGCCTCTCGCACTCACCAGGGCCAACGTCGCCCGTTGGATTGCCTCCCGGCAACGGGTGCCCGCGTCTCGACCGGTGCCCCCCGCCGGGGGCTGGTCTGACGCGGGCGACGCCGTGTCGGGAGCCAGCTGTCTGGGGGAGCGATACCGTTCCTGACAGCAGGCAGGTTTGCGGGGCGCAAACCGCAGAGGTGCCGATGCGCTATCCCCAGCCTCATGGGGGCGGGACAGCGCACCAGCACATCTGCAAGCCCATGTCTCGGAGGTGCCGCGTTCGCAAGCGAGACCGTCCCCCGGACGGTCTCTAAGACGCTCGCTCACCCCTTCGCACGGGCTGTCATTTTGCATGTGGATCACGCGCAAAAAGACCGGCGCGCCTCTGCTCGACGGCTCCGCAGCTTTACGCTGCGAAGCCCCCGGCTTGCGCCCAACAGGGAGGAAAGACCCTCGCCGCTTCAGGAGAAGAAAAAACGGGGATCAATTCCCATCATGCGTCGATCTTCCTAACCTTGTCACGTACTACTTATGCGGGAACATTTATCCGCCTGCTGCTGCGTCGCACAACTGGCGCGGGGTGGGCTGATGGCCAGCTACCACCTCTCTGTGAAGACGATCAAACGCAGCGCCGGACGCACCGCAACGGCGGCGGGAGCCTACCGTGCGGGCGAGCGCATCGAATGCCAGCGGGAGGGCCGTGTCCATGACTACACCCGCAAGCAGGGCATCGAGGAGACCTTCATCGTCACCCCCGAGAATGCCCCGGCCTGGGCGGAGGACAGGGCCTCACTCTGGAACGAAGCCGAGGCCAGCGAGACCCGCCGCAACTCCGTCACTGCCCGCGAATGGGAGCTGGCCCTGCCGTCCGAGATCAGCGCCGAGGACCGGTCGCAGATCACGCGAGGGTTCGCAGAGGAGCTGGTCAGCCGCTATGGAATCGCCGTCGATGTGGCCATCCATGCGCCGAACCGCGAAGGCGATCAGCGCAATCACCATGCCCATGTTCTGACCTCTACGCGCAAGCTGGAAGCCGAGGGCTTCACAGCCAAGACGCGGGTGCTGGATTCCGCAAGGACGGGCGGCGTCGAAATCGAGCAGATGCGCGGTGTCTGGGCCCAGTTGCAGAACCGCGCGTTGGAGCGGGCAGGGCGGGAGCGCGGGCTCGGCGAGGATGAGACAGAGCGCGTTGATCATCGCTCGCTTGAGGTGCAGCGCAGCGATGCGGTGAGCCGGGGGGATGACTTGACGGCGCAGGGGTTGGATCGTGCCCCAGAGCTGAAGCTGGGACCGGCGGCGAATGCCATGGAGCGGCGGGAGAAACGCGCCGCAGAACGCGAGGGGCGGGCGTATCAGCCGTTGACGGAGCGCGGCGCCGTCGTGCATGCCGCCCGCCAGGCGCGGGAGCTGTTTGTTGAAATGCGCGAGCGCTTGGAGATGGCGCGCGGGGCTTATGATATCGCGCGGGACGCAGGGCAGGGGCGGGTGTCAGCAGGGTTGGTGGCCCTCAGGGCGGTAGCTAACAAGGACCGCAGTGCGGAACGCAACCCGGAGGACGTCCGGGAGCGGCTGGCGCAGATCACCGGGCGCGCGCAGGAGCAGGCGGATGTGGAGCAAGATGGCCTCGGTAGGGGCCGCGACCGGCTGCGCGAGACGCTGGATCGTGGAAGTGATGGGTTGGACACTTCCAAAGAGGTCGAAAAGCCTCGATCCGCGAGCGGCTGGATCTTGTGCTGAATAAACCCCGCACGCAGTTGGAGGTCGAGAACGAAACGCAGAAGGCGCGGGAGATCAAGAACGAACGCGAAATCGACAGAAAGGTGGAACGGGACCGGGGCCTCAGTCTTTGACGGGAACCGAAAGACCAACATAGAGGAGGCTGGAAAGATACTTGAGGTAACTGCTCGGAAAGGCGCAAGTCTCGACTGTTCGCCCGACCTTAGCCACGTTCCGCCTTCTGCATCCTGTAGAACCGATACAGGTTTGCGCCCTCATTTGTTCTTGTCAGATGCATGTCCTCTAAGCTCAGCATGTTTGACGTCAACTTGGTCTTGCCACGTTTTAGTTCCGGTCTCTTTCGAGCAATGTTTGCTATGAAGGAGATAGAGAATGGCACCGAGATACACAGACGAGTTTCGTCTTGATGCAGTACGCATCGCAACGACCAGTGGGCTGACACGACCGCAAGCGGCAGCGGATTTAGGAGTTGGGCTTTCGACGTTGAACAAGTGGGTTCAAAAGCATCAGCATGACAACCTGATGTCGGGTCCTCACGAGGATGTCGAGAAAGAGAACGAACGCCTTCGCAAGGAAGTTCGGTTGCTTCGCGAGGAGAGGGAAGTGTTAAAAAAAGCGGCAATCTTCTTTGCAGGCCAAAGTCGGTGAGGTTCGCCTTTATCGACGCCTGGAAAGAAGAATGGCCTGTCGAATTTCTTTGCCGCGTCATGCAGGTTACGTCGCGAGGATTTCGCGCGTGGCGAAGCCGCCCGATGAGCCAGCGACAGCGCGACGATATGGTGATCCTGGCGCATATCCGCGAACAGCACCGCTTAAGCCTGCAAAGCTATGGCGGGCCTCGCATGACCGAAGAACTGCAAGAACTGGGTCTGCAAGTTGGGCACCGGCGCGTGGGCCGCTTAATGCGGGAGAATAGCATCAAAATCATCAGGACCCAGAAATACAAGGTTACGACCGACAGCAATCATGCGTTTAACATCGCCCCTAACTTGCTGGGCCAGGACTTCTTTGCAGATGGTCCAAACCAAAAGTGGGCCGATGACATTTCCTACATCTGGACCAGTGAGGGCTGGTTGTATCTGGCAGTGATCCTTGATTTGTATTCCCGTCGTGTCATCGGTTGGGCGGTTAGCAATCGTATGAAGCGGGATCTGGCGATCCGAGCATTGGATATGGCTGTGGCACTGCGGCAACCGCCGAAGGGCTGCATGCATCATACGGATCGCGGGTCGCAATATTGTTCAGGCGACTATCAGAAACGGCTGTCTAAACACGGCTTCCAAGTTTCGATGAGCGGTAAGGGAAACTGCTACGACAATTCCATGGTTGAAACGTTCTTCAAATCACTCAAGGCAGAGCTGATTTGGCGCAACCGCTGGGAAACCAGGCGTAAAGCCGAAGGGGCGATTTTCCAGTATATCAATGGGTTCTACAATCCACGACGGCGGCACTCGTCATTAGGTGGCAAAAGCCCCTTGGCCTTCGAACGAAAGGCTGCCTAAATGAGTTGAGAGACCGGAACGCAACCGCGACAAGACCATGTGTCGTTTGGGACTTCAGGCACGGCCAACGGTTCAGGTTTGTCCCGCTTGAGGCGCTTCTTGGGCTTGATCCGCAGGTTCAGCTCCAGTTCGCAGTAGATCCGGTAGACACGTTTGTGGTTCCAGCCGTATCCCTGCACGTTGCGCAGATATAAAAAACACAAACCAAAACCCCATGTGCGCTTGTTCTCGGTTAGCCGTTCCAGCCAATCGGCGATTTCCTCGTTCTCGTCGCTCAGCACTGGGCTGTAGCGATAACAGGTCTCGCTAATCTGGAACGTGCGGCAGGCCAGCGCGACACTGACCCCATGCCGTGCAACCGCATTCATGGCCATCTCTCGCCTTTGAGATGGCCTCAGCACTTTTTTCCAAGGGCTTCCTTAAGCAGCTCGTTCTGCATGCTCATCTCAGCATACATCTTCTTAAGCCGTCGGTTCTGTTCGGCCATGTCCTTCATCTCTGCGATCAAAGACGCATCCACTCTCGGGACATCGCTACGCGATACCCTGCCGTGCAATGCATACCGCCAAACCTGGCCCGCCATTTGTAAAAACTGGCGCTGCTCATGCCATGCTCGCGGCATAGTTCAGAGACTGGCGTTCCGCCCTCCGCCTGTTTCAAGACAGCCATGATCTGTGCGTCGCTAAATCGTCCATTCTTCATCGTAAATCTCCTCAGATATCTTGCCGAGAAAATTCTACTTTTGAACACCACTAATTTGGGGGGGGATTACCTAGTGACCAATACCAGGGAAGTGCTTTGCAGCCTCGAAGATCAGAGTCGCGTAAAGCTCAGGATGAGAGCCAGGCAGAACCCTCGCTCCATTCACAGTGAGAAAGAGATCGACGGCTTGGCCATGCCCATGCTCGTCCATATCATGATGTGTACGTTTGACGAACAGATGCGGCCAATGTGGGGTCGAGTGCGGCTGAGTGCAGAAAACCCCTTTAAGCCATTTGAGGTCGCTTCAACCGCCATCGATATTCGCCGGTGAGGGGGCTATGTGCCCAACCCAACGGCGAGATATGCGCCTCAAAACCCATAGGGTTTTGGCAGGCTTTTGTCTCAGAAGGCGAGAGGATTTTTATTATCAATAATCTGATCTATAAGGTTGATTATGTTAATTTCAGTCTTCCAAATATGGCTCTGTTTCTTTGAGGTTTGGTAGGTTTTCAACACCTTCGATTGGGGTACCTTTTGCGACCAGCATTCTCAATTTCATTATTTTTGATAGCGGTGTAACATCTCTTACGCCAGTTCCAGATATTGCCAGAACCCTTAGATTTCGTAGCTCTGAAATAACGTTCAGGTCATCAAAACTAGTATGGCTTAGTGTAAGGTTTGTCATATTTTTTAGCCCAGATATCGGGCTAAAGTCCTCCACTGGCGTACCAGAAAGTGTGAGAGTCCGTAGTCTCTTTAAGAAACGCAGGACGCCAATATCAGTTACATCCGTGCCACTAAGCGTCAGCTCTTCAAGATCGACTAGGCTTTCCAGAGCTTTGAGTTCGCTGACCCGTGTTCCTGCAAGTGTGAGAGCCTTAAGTTTGACCAATGATGAAAGACAGTCGATGTTGTCAACATGCGTTCCGCCTAGTTTCAAAGTCTCTAGTTTCAAGCAGTTTGCAACTGGTGATAAATCACTTACGTTTGTCTTACACAGTCTGAGTGACGTCAACACATGACAATTTTTAAGTACTCCGATGTCACAAATCTTCGACCTAAACGCCTCCAAGCCATTCAAATTTTCAATCGGAGCTAATGGTGCTATGCTTTCGATGTTTGTTCTTGAAATATCTATAGTTACCTTAAATCTATCAGAAAATTCTGATATTCGCTCCGGAATATTTTGTAGGTAAGGGAACTGGCTCAAGTCAATGTCTGTAATGCTTCGGTCAATGAGAAACTTTAGATATCTGTCTACTTCTTCATTTTCTAACCGACTATACGCAGGCCGGGAGTAAATCTGTATATTTTAGTAACGCACAGGTTTAGTTGCTAAAGCAAGATCAAGCTGGTCTTCAAAAAATGTACACTCGCTAATATCTGCGCCGAGAAATGATATTCCGTTTATTGAGGAGCCGCTAAAGTCAAGGCCACGACAGTTTCCAAACTCAAAGAATGTTCTAGGATCATAGCCTATGCTGGCTACAAGTGAAACGATATCATCCAAATCGTCATCAAGGATGGTGTCGATTGCTTCTGAAGACCTTCTACTTAGCCAAATTTCGCTCAAGGAAGCTTAACCCTTTGGATGGCCAACATTCCTTCGCCCTTCGTATGCTGCCCGACAACCAACCCAATCAGTCTGTTTCTAGCGAGTGCCTTTTGGTCGTCGCGGAGTTCTACCGCTCCCTCACCTACTACCTGATTCAACTGAAAATTATCTTCGATTTGGTCGCGGGACGCGGTTACCGCAACCTGCATTACAGCGCCCCGTGATGCTCGAACTCTGCATAATTCTAAGTTTTCAACTCGCGCTTGCAGGTGGCCCATGTTGGTGGGTTGAATGATCCAGCACCCGTCTTGGTCGCTCCAGAGAACGACACATCCGTCAGCGCGTCCGTTGCGATCTTCATCAACAGATGGGAACCGTCTTAGCCATTGAGAAACCTCACCGTCCTCGACTAACACTCGAATATTTGCTTCGCGAAGCGCGTAATCAACAGTTCCGATTTGTCGATCTTGCCTGCGATCTCTCGTATCCTTAACCCAAGAACTCATGACACGTGTCCTGGCTGTTTTGAAAAGTGCGTGTTGAAGTACCGAACTATATGTCACATCGGAAATCTCTTCAGGATTATTTGTCACTTTCTGTGGATGCGTACTTCCAAGCTGGACCAAATCCGAGAAGCTTATTGCCCGTCGGGCTAGGATTTGCCGTTTTGTGGTGTCTTTGCCGGTCACTGCGAGAATTGCCAAGCAGACGCTTAGTCTTCTCTTTATTGGGGCTGATACTCGTCCCAAACGCCACTTTGATATCGTTTGCTTTGACCCGAGAAGTACTTCTCCTTTGCTGACCGACGCTCTCAAGCCAATTACTATCTGCTTAAGAGACCTATTAAACAACGCTACTTTTGTTCCGTCGCTACGTCTGTGCGTCCGCCCATTTTGTAGGGGTTGAAAGCTATCATAGGCATTGACCGCAGCCTGCAAGTCAATCTCGATAGCATCATCTAGCGTTAATTCGTCGGCTTCTCGCATGAAATCAACTTAGCGACTTCATGCGCCTTATCACAGCTTTGAAGAGAGCACATGTCAATCGACACTGGCTCGGCGCAAGTGTTTTTCCTTTCGTTTGGTCAGTTCAGGTCTGAACTTCTGAACCCAGCGGTAAACCGTGAATCGATCCACACTGACATCACGCTCAGCCAGCAGATCCACAACGTCTTGATACGACAGCGGATACCGCAAATACTACCGCACAGCACAAAGGATGATCTCACGCGGAAAACGGTGATGCTTGAACGGAGGTTTGCGTGGCATGCCGAACCCCAAAAGCCAAAACGTGGCCGACACCACCGATTAATGCAACAGTCCCGCAAGGCTGATTTGGCTATCTGGCGCAATTTGGTCTTCTGATCCTGCTGATGATCATTTTGGTACTATACTATAAAGGCAGGACGTTGGCATAGTGGGGCAGTGGGCTTTGTCTACTTTTGGCTGCCAATTTGGTGGATCTGATCCCAAACTCCCCGCGGGTACCCACCACATGGCTGATTGCCGGCACTGTGTTCGCGCCTTATGAAAACCCTGCATGTGCCCCTGCGCCCGTCATGGTAAAAAGCGCACCGTGAGGGTCGCTCAACCACCGCCATGCGTCGCGCAACGCCATAATGGCCGATCGTGCAGCACACAGGCAGGATCTCTTTAAGCATATCTCTGCCATGATATTTTCATTTTTTCTTATAAAGATAGCGCCCATATTGGAATACCTCATGAACTCGAACGGAGTTTCCTCACAAAACTGCATTGCGGCTACCGCGTACCAGCCTTTAACCTTAAAATTTGACCACTCAAGTGGAACTATTCAGCTGCCCGCTGCAACGTCAAAAGGGACCGAACTTATGCAAACATTAGACGGCCTTCAGGTCCTGCGGTTCGTGGCCGCCTTTCTCGTGGTGATTTATCATGTGCAATTGGGATCTGCGGGCGTTGAAAACTTTCAAGGTATCTTTGATTTCGTGCAACGTGGCGCTGCAGGCGTGGATATTTTCTTTGTTATCAGCGGGTTTATCATCATGCTGACTATGATCCGCAAACCTGGTTTTGATGTAAAGAACTTTGGCTTGAACCGGTTTTTCTGTATTTATCCAACCTGTTGGGTGTTTTTGACCCTCGCGATCATATTGGGTTATGCATCTTATCGGCTGACCGGGCATAGCGCGACATATGATATGCTGTCGCCCTCATCTTTGCTGGTATCCTATCTGCTGATCCCGGTTCAGACCCAGATTTTCCCAGTCGCCTGGACCCTGACGCTAGAAATATCCTTTTATTTGATCTTTTGTTTGTTCTACTGGTTGATGGGCCTGCGCGGGGTCATTGCCTATGGGACCGCTGTGGGTGGGTTTTTCGATGGGATTGGCGTGGGTCGTGAATTCAAATGGGGGTTGCCCGCCGCGCTGCTGATCTATGGCGCGGTCGGCATACCGTGGAAGGCACCACGTTTCGCTATTCTGGCGGGTGACAGTTCCTATATCCTCTATCTGATGCATCCGCTTTTGATCGCGACCGTTAATGTTCTGAGCGCCCGGCTTCTGGGGATAAATGCCAGCACCCACAACGGGCTCATCATTCTGATCCTTGTCCTGTCCGTCTTGATCTCAATGGCAATGACGACATGGATCGAACGACCCTATATCGCCTGGTACAAACGCCGCTTGGCGCAGTTTTCAGGCTCTGCAAAACGCGCAATGTCCAGAGCAGGGTCGCGTTAAGAATGACCAAGGCTACCGCCACCATCATCATCCCCGCCCATAATGAGGCGGGCTACATTGCCGAGTGTCTGGCCCATGTGTTGGCGCAGGATGCCGGTGGTTTACAGGTGATCGTGGCGGCCAATGCCTGCACTGATGATACGGTTGCGATTGCGCGTGCCCTGGAAGCTGACTTTGCAGCCCGTGGTTATGCCTTGGCGGTGCTGGATCTGCCGAAGCCGGGCAAGATCAGCGCACTGAATTCAGCTGAGACACAGGCCGGAGCAGGGCCGCGTATCTATCTGGATGCCGATGTGCGGTGCGATCCTACCCTGGTCGGCCAGCTGGAAGCCGCCTTGGACACCGACGCGCCACGTTATGCCACGGGTAGATTGGTGGTTAGCCGCGCTCAAACGGCGCTGACCCGCGCCTATGCCCGCTTGTGGCAGGAATTGCCCTTTGTCAAAGCGGGGGCTGTGGGGGCGGGGCTGTTTGCGGTGAATGCAGCGGGCCGCGCACGCTGGGGCGCGTTTCCCGATATCATTTCCGACGATACCTTTGTTCGGCTGAATTTCACACCCGCAGAGCGCATTGAGGTGCATGCCTGTTATCACTGGCCGATGATCGAAGGCTTTGCGGGGCTGGTCAAGGTCCGGCGCCGACAGGACGCCGGGGTCAGGCAGGTGCGCCGTCTCTATCCAGATCTGATGGTCAATGATACCACGCCGGGGCTGGGGCTGGCAGGTGCGGCCCGACTGGCGCTGCGCCACCCGGTTAGCTTTGCGGTTTACCTCGCCGTGCACCTCGCCGTAAGGACAAAACGCTCATCAGACGAATGGACCCGGGGACGTTGAAACCATGAGATATGTCGCCATCATCGGAACCGGCTTTGTGGCCGATCTTTATATGACCTCGCTGGCGGTGATGCCGGATATCACCCTGCGCGCGGCCACCGACAAGGATGCCGCGCGGCTGGCGGCCTTTGCGGCCCATTGGGATGTGGTGAGCGTGGCGGATATTCCCAGCCTGCTGGCGCAATGCGGCCCTGATGATCTGATTTTGAACCTGACCAACCCTGACGCGCATTTCGCGGTCAGCCATGAATGCCTGAGTGCGGGGCATCACGTGTATAGTGAAAAACCCCTGGCGATGAGCGTGGCGGATGCCCAAAGCCTGCATGATCTGGCCGCAGAGCGGGGCTTGCATCTGGCTTCTGCGCCCTGCTCAATGCTGTCGGAAACCGCCCAAACGCTCTGGGCCGCTCTGCGCGCCAAAGTTATTGGCACACCCTTGGCCATCTATGCCGAGTTGGATGACGGGTTCATCAGCCAGGCTGCTACGGACAGCTGGATCAGCGCATCCGGCGCGCCTTGGCCCGCGCGTGATGAATATCAGATTGGCTGCACGCTGGAACATGCTGGGTATTATCTGACCTGGCTGATGATGGCTTTTGGTCCGATCCGCACCGTGGTGGCTGGTGCTGCAGAACTGGACACTGGCAAATTGGATGGGGACCCCAGCGCGCCGGATTTGTCCGTGGGCGTGCTTTATTTCGAAAGCGGCGTGGTTGCCCGGCTGACCTGCTCCATCCTTGCGGCCCATGATCATGGTTTGCGCATATTCGGGACCACCGGCACGCTGGAGGTTGGCGAATGCTGGGACAATTCAGCGCCCGTGCGCCGCCGCATCAGACGGCGGATCAGACGGCGGCTGGTGGAATGGCCTCTTACCAAACGCCTGCGGCTGCGCGGGCCGACCCATAATAAGGTCAAACGCACTGGGGCGGCGGCGATGAATTTCGCGCTTGGTCCCGCAGAGGTCCTGGATGCGATCGCCGACAACCGTCCCAGCCGGATGCCCGCCGATTTTGCGCTGCACCTGACAGAGGTCACGCTGGCCATTCAGAACGCGGGTGAAACCACGGGCGCGCAACCGATGCAAACCCGCTTTGCTCCGATCGCGCCGATGCCTTGGGCAGAGGTGCTGGCATGAGCAGGATCCTGATCACAGGGGCGGGTGGATTTCTGGGGCAGGCGCTGGTGCGGGCCGCGCGTCACGCCGGATCAGAGGTTACCGCCCTGATCCGCAGCACAGCCCCCAGTGACTGGACCAAGGATCCCAGCATCACAACGGCACGCGTCGATCTGGGTGGATCCCCTGCGCCGGATCAACTGGCCCCCTATCTGGAGGGTGTGACATCGGTGATCCATGCTGCCGCCAGCTTTGGCGGAACAGCCCATGATCATGGCCGCGATACCCTGCGCGCCACCCGCAATCTGATTGTCGCCATGCAATCCGCGAAAAAGCCCGCCAAACTGGTGCTGATCAGCTCGTTTTCCGTCTATGACATCGCCGCCCTGCCAGAAGGCGCGACCCTGTCAGAGGACAGCCCGTTATTGGGCAACGGCCATGGCCGTGACCCCTATGCCATCGCCAAACGCGCGCAGGAACACCAGGTGCAAGATAGCGGTCTGGCCCATGACATCCTCCGCCCCGGTGCGATCTATGGTCCGGGCCGATTATGGAGCGCGCAGCTGGGATTTGCGCGCGCCGGTCGGGTGATTTGCCCCGGAGGACACGCACAGGTGCCGGCCATCCACGTCGACCACGCCGCAACCGCTTTGGTGCATGCGGCGCTGCGCGATGGGTCTGGCTTGGTGGCAAACCTTGTCGATCCCTCTCCCCCAACACAGCTGGAGTGGTTGGCCGCAATCGGACAAAACACCCACCGCGTGCCGCTTGCGGCGGTGCTGCGCGTGGCGCAGTGGCTGGGCCGGGGTCCGGCCTGGGCTGCGCGGTTCAAACCCTTGAACTATGATCTGACCCGTGCGCGGGATCAGCTTGGCCCGGTGCCGTCCCGGTCCTTTGCACAGGCCGTGGCCGCCGCCAAAGCACAGGAAAACACCCCATGACCCGCCATATCGCCTATCTGACCGGACAATACCCCCGCGCGACGGACACTTTCATCCAGCGCGAGGTCGCGGCCCTGCGCGCGCAGGGTTTTACGGTGGATACCGCCACGATCCGAGCCACGGATGCCCACCACCATGTCGGCCCCGAACAAAAAGCGGAGCATGCCGCAACTTTTGCGGTGATGAAATCAACGCTGAACCCGATACGCCTGCTGGCAGCGCATTTTGCCATGTTGCGCACGCGGCCCCGTGATTGGTTTGCGACAGCGCGCCTGGCCCTGCAAACCCGCCCACCGGGGATCAAGACCACCATCCGACAAGTAGCCTATTTTCTGGAAGCGGGCGTTCTGGCGCATCATCTGCGTCAAAAGGGCGTCACTCATCTGCATAACCATTTCGCAGATTCAAGCTGTTCGGTGGCGATGCTGATGTCCCAGATGAGCGGCATTCCCTATAGTCTGACAATGCACGGGCCGGGCATTTTCTTTGAACCGATGCATTGGCGCATTGATGAAAAAATCGCGCGCGCGGCGTTTGTCGCCTGCATCAGCCATTTTTGTCGCGCACAGGGGATGTTCTTTTCCGATCCTGCCCACTGGAACCGGCTGAAAATCGTGCATTGCGGTGTGGATCCCGCCCGTTATGGGCAAGACGCGGATCGCGCTTATGCCAAGCGGGTTTTATTTGTTGGGCGGCTGGATGCGGTCAAGGGCGTGCCCTTGCTGCTGGAGGCTATGGCGGCCCTGCGTGAACAGCACCCCGATGCGGTGCTCACAGTGGTCGGGGACGGCCCACACCGCGCCCGGTTGGAAACACAGGCCGATGATCTGGGGCTGGCGGCGGATTTCGTCGGTTACAAGTCGCAAGACGACGTTGCCACCATTCTGGCGGCCAGCGATCTGCTGGTATTGCCCAGCTTTGCCGAAGGGGTGCCCGTTGTCTTGATGGAGGCAATGGCCGCGCGGCTCCCCGTCATTGCCAGTCAGGTAGCAGGCGTAGGCGAGTTGGTGGAAACTGGGGTCAACGGCTTTACGATCCCCGCCGGTGATCTGGACAGTCTGATCGCGCGCATGGATCAGCTGTTATCGGATCCTGCCCTGTGCGCACGCATGGGGGCTGCGGGTCAGATGCGCGTCGCGGAGCAGTTCGATATCAACACCGAAGCCCGCTGGCTGGGGGAATTGCTACAAGCCAGCCTGGCGGGAACGTTGCCAAAAGGCTTAGGATCGCATTGTTGAGAGCAGGAGACCATGCAATTGTCTGGAGTGCAAATTTGATTGGGCCATGGGAAGCTTCCACTTTTGATGTAAAGTGGAGGGGAATATGCATTGGCGCGTCACAGTTGAAGCGGTTGATCTGACCGGCGAAGACTATCGGCAGGAGTTCTTATTCGAGAAAAATCTTGATAGCCTGACGGACGGTCGCATCGGCTGTTCAGTTGAGGACGGCAAAGAGATCATGCATCAGATCCAGAAGGCTGTCGTGCAGCGTGAGCTTGATCTCTGGGTTCGCTATCGGCGTGTCTGCCAGTGCTGTAACGGTCTTTTGCCGATCAAGGGCTACCAGAAACGGAAGATGTTGACAGTATGGGGTCTATCCCAACAAAGGTACGAAACGCGACATAGGATTATCCCTGATTTCTGACGCGCATAATTGTTTGCCTGCTGGTTTTGAATTGGCGTGCAATGGCTGAGATTGCCTCGCCGTTTTTGATGTTCTCTTTCACCTCAGCTTGCTGATCGGCTGATAGAGCTGCTGGTCGGCCCAACATTTTTCCTTCTGCTTTGGCTCGGGCGAGGCCAGATTGCGTGCGTTCGATCAGGAGGTCGCGCTCGAATTGGGCCACGGCGTTGATGACGTTCATAGTCATTTTTCCGGCGGAGCTGGTGAGATCAACACCGCCGAGTGCGAGGCAGTGGACACGAATACCGATGTCTTCGAACTTGGCTACCGTGGTGCTGACATCAATAGCATCGCGCCCAAGCCGGTCGAGCTTGGTGACGATCAACACGTCACCCTTCTCCATTCTGTCCAGCAATTTGGAAAACCCCTCGCGCTGCGCGATGGCCATCGAACCTGAGATGGTTTCGGCAACAATGCGGTGCGGCTCAACTGCAAAACCAGCGGCTTCGATTTCCCGGATTTGATTTTCGGGTGTCTGGTCGAAAGTGGAGACGCGGGCATAGGCAAAAGTGCGTGACATGGACAATCTTCTTTACGAAACAGGTGTACGTAATGATACCTGTGTCCTATAATATCGCAAGGTAATTTCCGGACATACTCTTTAGCCCTGTCCGTAACCGTCCCTTTTCGGTCACCGTTGACAGGATCAGTTTATGCCCCGAATGCGCATTCTCACGGTCAATGAACAGGAGGCCTTCAACAAGCCACCCCCGTTCGACCATCGCGACCGGAAGAAGTTCTTCGACTTTCCAAAATCTTTGCTGGCAGTCGCCGCGACCATGCGCAATCCGGATCATCAGATCAGTTTTCTGGTAAGCTGCGGATATTTTCGTGCGACACGACGGCTCTATGCGCCTGCGGATTTCGTGGATCGCGATGTTGCGTATGTGGCTAGCCAGCTTGACCATTCGGTTCCATCAGGCTTCCATTATCCGGATCGCACTCGGCAGCGCCATCAGCAGACCATTCTGGATTTTTATGGCTTCACACCTTTTGATCTGAGCGCCAGCGCTGCCTTGGCCACCGAGATCGCGACAATGGCGCGAATGCATTTGAAACCGCGTCTGATCTTCGACCGCTGCGTGGATTTTCTGATCCAGCGGCGCGTGCAGGTGCCATCCGCCCATCGGTTGAATGATTTGATCCGTGCCAGTCTGCACGAGCGCAAGGCAGAGCTGATTGCATTGATGGACAGTCAACTGCCTGCCGAGACGCGGAACCTTCTTGATGACTTGTTCACGTCACCGGATGCTCAGAACGGCTACCGTCTAACGCTGCTCAAGCGATTGTCACAATCGACGAGCCCCTCAAGGATCAAGGAAGCCGTCGCTGATTTTGCAATATTGTCGGAGCTGCATCACCAGTTGGGCGACATTCTTGTACAACTCGATCTTGGCACCGCAGGCATTCGGTATTTTGCGGGTGGTGTGCTGCGATCAGAGATTTTCCAGATGCGGCGCCGGGATCAAAATGATCGATACATTCATGCCGCCGCCTTTGTTGCCCACCAATTCTACCGCTGTCAGGACAACATGGTTGATCTGTGGCTCAGCGTCATGGCGTCCTTCAAAACCGCTGCGGCCCGGGACTATCAGGAAACGCTCGTACAGGAGCGTCAGAACCAGCAACGGCAGATCGAAATCGTCGTCAATGGTTTGGAGGTTTCCGTCTTTGGTGTTCTCCGCGATATTCAGAGCGTCATGTCAGCGGCCAATCTGTCAGACGCAGAAAAGGTCACCGCCACAGTGGCCCTTCTCAGTCAGGGGCAGCCGGAAGATTTTGACCGACTGAAGGATGATTTTGCAGCGACCGCCAGTGATGCCGGTTGGCATGATATTCTGGAGGCCCGGTCATTGAGGCTGCAAAATCGCCTCAGTCCACTGCTGCGGGCGCTCAACTTCATGCCCAACAAGCGTGCCGCTGCGCTTTTGGATGCGATTGATCACTTCAAGGCAGATGGGGATTTATCAGCTAGCCACGCGCCGATGGACTTCCTTGATGTGGGACAAAGGGCAGTGCTTGTGCGGGGCGATGGCACCTTCCGGGTGTCGCTTTACAAGGTATTTCTATTTCACGCCGTCACTACGGCCATCAAATCCGGCGACCTCAACGTGGAACAGTCCTACAAATATCGACCCATGGATGCTTACTTGATCGATAAAGATCGTTGGCAGTACGAAAAGGGCCATTTGTTGGAGCGGGCAGGTTTGACGGAATTCACTGATCCTGCCTCCGTACTGGCTACGCTGAATTCCGCGCTCACCTCCCAGTACCAGGCAACGAATGGTCGTGCCGCCAACAATCCCCACCTGAAGCTGCGCAAGGATGGGACGTTCCACATTGGCACACCGGCCATCGATGCCCGTGAGCCCGACCCACTGGGCGATCTCTTTCCTCAGCGGCACGATGTGCCGCTCGCGCAGGTTTTGGAAACCGTCAACAATCACTGCGGAATGCTGCTTTCCTTCGAGCATTGGCAGCAGACCCATGTCCGGCAGGCGACATCCCACCCCGCCTTGCTCGCCGGGATCATGGGATTGGGCTGTGGCATCGGCGTGCGCAAGATGGCGCGGATTTCCACGAGCGTGACGGAAAGCGAGTTGGATCATACGGTGAACTGGCGCTTCTCGCTTGAGAACATCAGAGCCGCCAATGACGCCGTAGTTAAGGCCATGGGCGCGATGGAGCTGCCCAATCTGTACCGTCAGACGCAGGATCAGCTCCATACTGCTAGCGATGGCCAGAAATTCGAGGTGCGCGGCGATAGTCTGCACGCCAGCCGGTCGTTCAAGTACTTCGGGCAGGGACAAGGCGTCAGCGCCTATACCTTCGTCGATGAGCGTAATTTCCTGTGGCATTCCCTGATGATCAGCGCGGCGGATCGCGAAAGCGCCTATGTGATCGACGGCCTCATGTGCAACGATGTCGTTAAAGCGACATCCATTCCACCGACACCCACGGTTACACCGAGGCTGTCTTTGGCCTGACCCATCTGCTGGGCTTTTCCTTTGCTCCACGCATTAAGGGGGTTGGCAAGCAGACACTCTATATCTTCAAGCCGAAAAATCAGGCCGATGATGACTGGGCCATCCGCCCTGACAAGACCATCAATGAAGCCATCATTCGCGAAAACTGGGATGACCTGCTGCGCCTGATGGCCACCATCAAGCTGAAGGAAAACACCGCCTCGGACATCTTCCGGCGGCTGAATTCTTATTCCCGCCAGCACGCGCTTTATCAAGCCATGAAGGCCTTCGGGCAGATCATCAAATCCCTGTTCATCCTGCGCTACATCGACGATCTCACCCTGCGGCAGGCCATCGAGCGTCAGCTCAACAAGGTCGTGCTGGCCAACCGTTTCACCCGTGCCGTGGCCGTCGGCAACCCGCGTGAGTTCACCCAAGTGAAAAAGGAAGAACAGGAAGTTGCAGAGGCCTGCAACCGCCTGATCAAAAACAGCATCATCTGTTGGAATTATCTTTACCTGACCAGACAGGTTGAAAAGGCTCCAGACACCGAGACCAGAAAAAACCTACTACGCTTGATCGCCTCCCATTCGCCCATGTCATGGGCACATATCAACATGCTCGGCGAGTACGACTTCTCCGAGGAAAAGCTCCGCGATACCCTTGGCATCCTGCCCCCGAAAAAGGCAGCATAAACAGAGCAGCAAAACGGGTGGGGCGAAAACACGAAAAACGCCATCAGACCAACATCATGGCGTGAACGCTATGTCGCATTACGTACCTTTGTTGGGAGGAACCCGTTTTCGGCGCGGTTCCGGCGACTTAGCCGCGCCTTATGATCTGCCAGAAATGTTCTCCCTGGGCATGCTTCACCTTTTCTCCTGCCGCCGATCTCTGTCCTGATCGTGCCACGCCCGAATTGATGGAGCTGGCGGCGAGGCTCGGCGCCAAACTGTCCTACCGAGAGGCTTCGGAGATTCTGTCGACCTTCTTACCAGGGCACTTGTCTCGCAAATTCACCACCCTTCGGCATCGCACGCTTTCAGTCGGAAAGCGCATCGGAGACGCTGAACGCAGCCGACGCTGGCACGAATTTCTGGTTAAGGAAGAACGCACGCAGTTGGAGTTGCAACTGGACAACGATCCCGCGCGCGAATTCGTCTTCAACATAGACACTGCGCATATCCCATTGGTCAAGCATGGAAGCGGGCGAACGCCCGAAGCCGTTGTTGGCCATTGCGGCCGTGGCGGTCCGGAGACAATCCCGGCCCGCTCTTTGCATTTGAGGGAACCCAGTCGGCTGAACTAGATGCGGCCGCTTCACTGGCTTTGATGGATCAGGGTTATGCCGAAAGGGGCGACATCACGGTGATCTCGGATGGCGAAGAATGCCTCAAACAGCTAGCAGCCATGTTGCCACAACCGGCAACTCACATCCTCAACTGGGTTTATATTTCCATGAAACTTCAGCCCCTTGTCCAGATGGCTCTGACAGCGCCCGAGGGTCATGGGCTGTTCGAGCAAGATATTGACCGTATCAAGTGGAGACTTTTGAACGGGCAGCCGAAGCGTGCCTTGGATTTGGCGACCGCGGTTCGCTCAAAATTCTTCTCTGAGATAGGGCACTGTTTTTGGGCGCGGCGCGCAAACAAGCTTTTGCAAAAGCTCACCACTTATATCGGCCGAAATAGCGACTCAGTCATCAACTATGCCGAGCGCCATCGCGCCGGACACAGGACTGCTTCTGATAAACGCGCCAATACAAAATATGGACCTGTCCCGCTTTCGTACCGCTCCCGATGCTCGTTTAAGCCACCTTCCGTTCGAAAGCGACTGGGCTTTTCCAACCCAGTGCTGAATGGCGGCGGCGCGGATTATAGAACCCGTTTATGTATTCGGGTGCGCGCTACCTTGAAGTGCGACTCCTTTTAGAAAACAATGGGTTATCTAATGAGGAGTCTATCGCATGGGAGCGGTTTATACGCAACTTAGCATGCAAGAACGTCGTAGAATTGAAGACTGGTGGCATGCGAAAGTGCCTGTCGCCGAGATGGCACGCGTGTTGAAGCGTCACAAGTCCACGATTTTTCGAGAGATCAAACGCAATTTCTGGGCTGATGATGCCTTTTCCAAGAAGTATGCTGGATACTTTGGAATGGCGGCGCACCAGTTCACGCAGCGGCGGCGCTCAACACAGCGCAAGCTGATCCGATATCCTGACTTGTGCAACCGAGTTATAGAACACCTCAAGAACGGTTGGACGCCTGAGCAAATCGGCAATCGGATGATCTTTGACGGGGTCAAACAACGTGTCTGCCAGGAGACGATCTACCGCCATATTTATTCCAAAGAAGGCATGGCGCAGGAACTGTGGTGGTATCTGCCCTTGCATAGAAAGAACCGTACACCACGTCGTGCGCGCAAGCGTCGGAAGGCCAATTTCGACCGCGAAGTCAGCATACTTTTTCGCCCGGATGATGTCGCCCACCGCCGCGAGTTTGGGCATTGGGAAGGTGATTTGATGCTGTTTGAACAGAAGCGGGGCCAGACAAACGTGATCTCGCTGGTCGAGCGTGTCAGTCGGTTCACGGTGACCCTGAAGAACCCCAGTAAGCGCACAAAGCCTGTTATGGGGAAGATCATGAAAGCGATCAAAGATCTGCCTTATGTCGCGCGCAGATCCATCACGTTTGATCGCGGAAGTGAATTTATCAGCTGGCCGCATTTGCAGGCTAAGACTGGGACCCAAACATGGTTTTGCGATCCCTCCTCTCCGTGGCAAAAAGGAACGGTTGAGAACACTAACCGAAGGGCCCGCAGATGGCTGCCCCGCAAGCGTGATATCCGGCAACTCACGGATCACGACATCAAGGAAATCAGCGACCGGCTCAACAATACGACACGCAAATGTCTCGGATGAAAGACGCCAGCAGAAGCCTTCAAAGAAAACATGTTGAAGGAAATGGGCCAATCACCTTACCCTCAAACCCAATAGGTGTCGCGCTTCAGGTATCGCTCACAGCGATGCTGAACGGAAATCTTTCGGAGCGCACCCGATATACCCCGCCTGAGACTGACAGATCACCCTACGTGGCAAGTTTGCTAAACCCAACGCCACCACTGCTCAAAGAGGCATAACTCCAGGGTTTTGAACGGTCTCTTTGGCGTACGTACTGCGCGAGGGCACTGTAGAAATAGGCGCTCAAGTACGCTTGGCAGTTGGTTCGCCGACTGATACAAAGGAACCAGCGGCGGGATTATGACACTATTGCCAAAAGATGGCCTCATCCGGTCAAAAAATGTCCAGCAGAGTGTGAACTCACCGAGATCAAATGATTCCAAGTCATAACAACATAATACGATAAAATCGTATTAGAATTTCATGGCTTCACGATGATTACCTAAATGCCTATAAAATATGAAATAAAATGCAATTTTTCGTTATTATGAAACCGGGTATATGTTGATCTTACAATAAACCAATATTCCGCTTATGGATCGCGAACTCGAAATTCCGTGAGGTTGACATGTCCCAATCATCGTCTGCTATCTTTCCCCATCTAAGTTCTAAGCCTAAGGTTCTTGTCATCGCGGAGGCGGCAAATCCTGAATGGGTCAGCGTTCCACTTGTAGGATGGTCATTAGCGAATGCGCTGCGAGAAGTAGCGGATGTTCATTTGGTTACCCAAATACGTAACAGGGATGCGATCCTACGCACAGGCCTCATCGAAGGCAAAGATTTCACAGCCATCAATTCCGAAGCCGTTACCCGGCCCATGTATCAACTTGGGCAAATTCTAAGCATGGGGAAAGGCAAGGGCTGGACCATGCGCACAGCGATTGCCGCAATCGCCTATCCTTATTTCGAGCGCTTAGTATGGCAAAAATTCGGAGCCGCGATCAAGGCAGGGGATTATGATATAGTGCATCGGATTACTCCCTTGAGCCCCACAATGAACAGCCCAATAGCGCGCCGGGTAACAGCAGCGGGTGTACCCTTCATGATGGGTCCGTTGAATGGTGGGGTCCCTTGGCCCAAGGGGTTCGATTCCGAACGACGTCGCGAACGCGAATGGTTGTCTTATGTTCGAGGTGCTTACAAGCTGATGCCTGGACGGAACAATACACTCAAAGCAGCTTCGGCTATTCTTACCGGATCTCACTATACCGCTAGCGAGATTCCAATCCAGTATAAAGAGAAATGCTTCTACTTGCCCGAAAATGCCATCGACCCGACGCGCTTCAATCTAATCGCGAAACAAGATTTGGAGGGTCCCTTGCACGCCTGCTTTATTGGCCGTTTGGTGCCTTATAAGGGCCCTGATATGTTACTGGAAGCTGCTGCCGGATTAATACAATCGGGAAAACTAACTTTGGACATTATCGGTGATGGCCCAATGATACAAACTCTACGTGACCAGATCGTCAAACTCAGTCTTCAGAAATCGGTGACCTTGCATGGGTGGCAGGGGCACGAAGAAGTACAATCCATTGCCGTACAGTCAAATTTACTGACGTTTCCATCGATACGCGAATTTGGTGGCGGTGTCGTGCTTGAGGCTATGGCTCTGGGCGTGGTACCAGTGATCGTGGATTATGCAGGTCCCGGAGAGTTAGTGGATGATGAAGTCGGCTATAAAATTCCTATTGGATCGCGTGCCCAAATCATTGCTGCATATCGATCCTGTCTAGAGGACATCGTTACAGATCCATCCGCGCTACCAAGACTATCTCAGAATGGACAAGAGCGTGTACGGAATCGATTTACATGGGCCGCCAAGGCGAGGCAGATTCGTCAAGTCTATAACTGGTTGATGAATGAGACCAAAAATAAACCAGATTTTTTTTAGGGTCTGTGGACATTCAGGATTCCCATTTGCACTGATTTCTGATTCAAACTTCCAAAATGAAGGTTTGAATGATCGAGCAACGGTTTGTGGTGTCGGATATTTTGTGGGCGCGGCTTGAGCTGTATTTCCTAGGGAAAGCCAGTGACAGTGTAAGCGGCGGCTGGAGGGTACCGTGATTTCAGGTTGACGGGTTGAAGTTCCAGGGGAGCAGGTCGTCGATGCGGTTTTTGGGATGGCCTGCGGCGATGGCTTCCAGCGTAGATTTCAGGTAGGCGAAGGGCTCCACGCCGTTGATCTTGCAAGTCTCGATCAAGGAAGCGATACGGCTCCAGGCTTTGCCGCCTTCGTCGTGGCCGGGCACAGCGCGTTTTTGCGATTGAGGGCAATCGGGCGAATTAGGTTTTCGACTTTGTTGCTGTCGATCTCGACGCGGCCGTCGGTCAGGAAGGTCTGCAACCCGTTCCAGTGGTTATGTATATATGCCAGTTTTTCGCCGAGGCGTGACCTGGCGGAGATGCGCAGGCGTTGCGCCTGAAGCCATTGCCCAAATGCGGCGACCCGCGGGGCGGATCGCGCCTGGCGGGCGGACAGGCGTTGGCCGGAAGATGTGCCGCGGATATCTTTTTCAACGGCGTGGATCTCGGCGATCTGCCGCAAGCCTTCGGCGGCGATCTCGGAGCCGTCGCGATCAAAGATTTCCTTCAGTTTGCGCCGCGCGTGCGCCCAGCAATAGGCCACGGTGATGAGCTCACCGCCTGTGCGCGACGGTTTGGTCAGCCGATTGTAACCAGTGTAACCGTCGATCTGGAGCGTTCCATCAAAGCCGGTCAGGAACTTCTCCGCGTTTTCGCCACGGCGATCCGGAGCATGGAAACAGACGACGCCGGGCGGATCGTCGCCACCCCAACTTCGATCATCGCGGGCCAGAGCCCAGAGATAGCCGGTTTTTGTGCGCCCGCGTCCGGGGTCCAGCACTGGTGCTGTCGTTTCATCTATTAGCGCCGTCAATCCCGACAGACGAAAGGACCGAGAGCTTATCCTCATCATTCCATCGCCGCCGTCGCTCAACACCTAGAACCTCGCCCCGCATGACACCCTCCGCATAAGACACGTCACTAACGACGTCGCTATGCACGTGTCTTAAATCATCACGCGGAAATCAGGCAGGCGGTGCCAATCGGGCGGTTACGCGGCAGCTCGCCAAGGTCAGCCTACTGATCATTGATGAGCTGGGCTTTGTGCCGCTCAGTGAAGGACTACCGGCTGACGCCGGTAGCATCATTTGGAGGAATGTAATTCCAGATACTGCGTGATGATGTCGTCGGTGACATTGCCGGAGGTGGTTGAGAAGTATCCCCGGGCCCAGAACCGCCTCCCCCAGTAGCGCTTCTTCAACTCCGGGAACTCCATCTGTATCCGTCGCGACGAGCGGCCTTTGATGCGCTGCATGACTTTGGACAGGGAGAGCTTTGGTGGGCTCGACAGGAACATATGGACATGGTCGCGACCCAGCACGCCTTTCACAATATGGACGCCCATTTCAGCACAGGTTTGCATGATAATCTCTCGGATACGCTCCCGCATCGGCCCTTGCAAAACCTTGTAGCGATATTTTGTGGCCCACACGACGTGAAACCTGTGGTAAAATCGCGTGTGAGCGGATTTCGAATAACGCATGATCTTCTCTCTTGAATTTTGAAACCACACCGCCTCAGCGGGTTTCAAAATTCAAGAGAGAAGATCAAAGACAGCTTCGCTGAAGCGGACCGGCTAGAAGCCGGTGGCTTAAATCCATTAGGTAGAAAGTCAATTCCGAGCCTTTGCGGTATTAGCCTTGCGGGTTGAACTGGCGAGCAGACCATAGTGGCGGATGCGGTGGAACCGGTCTGGCAGCACGTGGATGAGAAAGCGCCGGATGGACTCGGATGTGGAAAGGCGCATGACGCATCGGCGGTCACCGTTTTTGACGCGATAATCTTTCCATCGTAACGCGACGGTGTCGGCATTGGCGCTGACCAAGCGGCTGTTTGAGATGGCGACGCGATGGGTATATCGGCTGAGATAGGCGAGCACGGCTTCGGGTCCGCCGAAGGGTGGTTTGGCATAGACCACCCAGTCTATTGTGCGCAACGGGGCGAGATATGCGGCAAAGGCCTGCGGATCGGACAGCCCGAGCAGATCGCCGTAGAAGCTGAGTTCACCCGCACGGTGCAGAGCCAGCAACCCCTTGCGCATTCCGGGGTGATCCGGCCACCTGTTCCGATAGCATCCGGCCACCCGTACCGATTTAACCCGGCCACTCAAACCGGGGCATCCGGCCACCCCTGATTTGGGGATTTGGCGTCTGTTTTGAGGCAGTCTTTAACTGGCTACCTTGCCGTTCTTTTGAATGGGAGGTGGCACGATGCAGAGATTGTCGATGCGCAAGATACGGGAAGCCCTGCGGCTTCGAGCAGATGGATTGTCAGGGCGTCAGGTCGCGCAGAGCCTGTCGTTGGGCCGTGCGACGGTGTCGGAGTATTTCCGGCGCGCGGACGTGGCCGGGTTGGCCTGGCCATTGCCCGATGATCTGTCAGATATTGATCTGGAGCAGCGCCTGTTTCCGCATCAACCTGGCGGGTCTGCGCGGGCGATCCCTCAACCTGATTGGTCCTACGTGCATGCGGAATTGCGGCGCAAGGGGGTGACACTGGCGTTGCTGTGGGAAGAGTATCGCGGCGTCTATCCCGATGGCTACGGATACAGCCGATACTGCGAACTCTACACTCGGTGGGAAGGACGCTTGTCGCCGGTGATGCGTCAGCGGCACCCTGCGGGCGAGCGGCTGTTTGTTGATGACGCAGGACACACTGTCGATGTCATTTGCCCTGAGACGGGCGAAGTGCGCACTGCACAGATCTTTGTCGCAACCCTTGGGGCGTCGAACCTCACTTATGTTGAGGCGACATGGACCGTAAGCGTCCGGTCTGACCGCCCTATGAGGCAGTTTTCCATGGCAGCAGGTCATCGACGCGGTTGATTTTGTAGTCTGGGATGCGTGCCAAGGTGTCGGCCAGCCAAGCCTGCGGATCGATGCGGTTCAGTTTGGCCGTTTCGATCAAGGTGTAGGCGATGGCGGCAGCGCGGCCGCCGGTTTGTGATCCAACGAACAGGTAGTTTTTGCGCCCGATTGCAACAGACCGCATGGCCCGTTCGGCGGTGTTGTTGTCCAACTCCAGGATGCCGTGGTCGAGATATGGCCGGAGCCGCGCCATGCGCGTCAGAGCGTAGCGGATCGCACCCGCAAGCGGCGATTTGCCAGAGATACTTGGGAGTTGGGTGTGTAGCCAGACTTCCAGATCATCGAAGATCGGTTTTGCATGCGCCTGTCGGAGACCGGCGCGTCGATCTGGTGGTGACCCGCGTGCCTCTTTCTCGACCGCGTAGAGCTGCGCGATGCGCTGGATGGCCTCATTGGCGATGGCAGAGCCTTGGGCGCGATGAACATCTACGAACTTGCGTCTGACATGCGCCATACAGGCGACCTCGTGGATGTCGCCGGAACGATAGAGATCTTCGAACCCGGCATAGCCGTCCGCGTGCATCCAGCCCCGATATTTTGCGAGATGATCCTTGGGGTGCTGCCCTTTGCGATCCGGCGAGAACTGATACCAACTGGCGGGAGGGGCATCGCCGCCCCAGGGCCGTTCATCTCGACCGTAAGCCCACAAACGCGCTGTCGCTGTTTTGCCAGTGCCGGGGGCCAACATCTTTACCGGCGTGTCGTCTGCAAAGATAGCCTGTCCAGCCAACACATGCCGCCCGATGGCATCAGCCAGTGGTTCCAACAGAGCTGTGGATTTGCCAACCCAGTCGGCCAGCGTTGAACGGTCAATGTCGATCCCGTCGCGCTCGAAGATGCCGCTTTGGCGATACAGCGGCAGGTGGTCAGCGTATTTGTTGACCAGAACATGGGCCAGCAGGCCCGGGCCGGGACGGCCCCGTTCGATTGGGCGCGAAGGTAACGCTGCTTGTGTGAAGGCCTCACAGCCAGAACATGCAAAGCGTGGACGCACAATGCGGTTCACGATGAAGCGTCCAGGAACATACTCAAGCTCTTCGGTCACATCCTCGCCCAGACGGCGCAAGCCACCACCGCACTGAGCGCAATCATCATCACCGGTGGTCAGCTCAACTTCCATGCGCGGGATGTGATCGGGGATCGGGCGGCGTTTTGGTTTGTCTCTTGGCTCCTCATCGGGAAGGCGTAGCTTCACGGTCATCTTGGCAACCGCGATCTCGCTTGTTTCCAAGGCCAGTTGTAGTTGTTCAATGCTTTCTGATGACGACCCAAAGCGGCATTGGCGTTGACCGGCCAATTGATGCCGCAACTTCTCGATCAAAACAGCCTGCGACCTCACCTCGGCCAGCAAAATCGCCGTGAACTGCCTGAGTTCATCAGGGTCTTTCGGCAGTGATTTATCGACGTCCAGCATGGCCAGACTATAGCAAAACAACGATCCGGCGGGAATCCCACACGCGCATTTATCCTGCCTTGAGCGGTGTCCAGCTGCGTTGTGGTAAACGCCAATCGATCCCTTCGAGCAGCATCGCCAACTGGGCCGCGGTCAGAGCGATCTTGCCCTCTTTCGCCGACGGCCAAACAAACCGACCTTTCTCCAGGCGCTTGCTGAACAGACATGCACCTTGCCCGTCCCACCAGATAATCTTGATCAGATCACCTCGCCGTCCACGAAAGACAAACAGATGCCCGGTAAACGGATCTTGCTTCAATGTCTGTTCAGCCTGCGCAGCCAACGTCGTGAACCCACGACGCATGTCGGTCACACCGGCAGCCAGCCAGACGCGCGTGTTCGCCGGGACAGGGATCATGCAGAAAGACCTCGGATGAGCCGAGCCAATGCTTCGGGATCGTAGCTACCGACAATCCTCAGCTGATGACCGCCCGCGATGTCGATCTCAATCGCGCTATGGCCGGATGTGGCATTTGCCGCAAGCGCGGGAACCGGTTCTTCAGCACCTGGCCGGTCAACAATCTCCACAGGCAGAAAACATGGCGCTTCACCAACCTCGTCTTCGATGATCTCCGGATCAGGTGCAAACTTGGGATCACGTAGCCATTTGTGGATCAGGTTGGTGTTCATCGCGTACCGCCGCGCGACCTGCGCTACCGATACCCCCGGCGCACATGTTTGCGCACAGATCGACACCTTCTCCTCATCAGACCAAAACCGCTTCTTTTGACCCTTCTTACCCGCCATATCTGCCCTCAAGATGTCCACTATCGTTAGTGGACACTATCAACCCACTCTATGAGGCGTCAGAGCAGCGTGGCCGCACGCTTACCATGGACCCAAAGCCTGCCAGACTGGATCAGCAGCCACGTCCGTGCTTTTGCCTTTTTGGGTGGTGTGCCTGCGCAGGTCGTCCCGGACAATCTGAAGGCTGCGGTGATCAAGGCCTGTTTCCATGATCCCGCGATCAATCGCACCTATGGGGATATGGCGGCGCATTACGATACCGCTGTCGTGCCTGCGCGGCCTCGCAAACCGAAGGACAAAGCGAAGGTCGAGGGTGCGGTGCTGTTGGCCGAGCGCTGGATACTGGCCCGCCTGCGCAACCAGACGTTCTTCAGCTTGGATGAGCTAAACGCGGCGATCAGGCCCCTGCGCGATCAGTTGAACAATAAAGTCACCCGTCATCTTGGGGCCAGCCGTAGAGCCCTGTTCGAGACGCTCGATAAACCCGCGCTGAAGCCGTTGCCTGCTGAACCTTATATCTATGCGGAATGGAAGCTGCGACGGGCTGGGATTGACTACCACATTGATGTCGACCGGCACTATTACTCGGTGCCACACCCGCTGATCAAACAGAAGCTCTGGGTGCGCGTCACTGCCCGCACCGTCGAAGTCTTCCATAATGGTCAACGGGTTGCGGCCCATGCCAGAACGTCGGGCAACCGCCAGCATTCCACCGTCCGCGATCACATGCCGCCCAATCACCGGTTCCGGTCGGATTGGTCGCCGGACGTTGTCCGCACCCGTGCCGCCCGGATCGGGCCGCATGTTGCGACCTTCGTGACGCTGCTAATGGAGAAGCGCCGCCACCCTGAACAGGCCTATCGTGCCTGCCTTGGCGTGCTCAAACTCGCGCGGAGCTTTGGCAATGATCGTCTGGATCGCGCCTGCGAACGCGCCCTTGAGATCAACGCCTACAGTTACTCATCCCTGCATTCCATTCTGAAGAATGGTCTGGATCGTCAGCGCCGCCAGCCCGCCACGGACGGCCCCACGATCACACACAGCAATATCCGTGGCGCGGGATACTTCCATTGAAGAGGATAAAATATGCTCGACCATCCAACACTGGATCAACTCAGAACGCTCAGGCTCGACGGCATGGCAGAAGCCTTTGCCGAGATGCAGACACAAGACGGCACAGCCGACTTGACCCATGCCGCCCTTACGGCAGATTTGCTATGCAAATCGCCTATCGGGTAATAAATGGCTGGGCCTGCTGATCGACACAGAGGCCACGAGCCGCGAGACCAAACGCTTTGAAAGCCGCATGCGCACCGCGCGCTTGCGCCATGTCGGTGCCGCCCCCGAGGACGTGGATTACAAAACCCGTCGAGGTCTGGACAAAGCGCTCTTCCAAAACCTGCTCACGGGTAAATGGATCAAAGACAAAAGGAACCTGATGATCACAGGCCCCTGCGGTGTCGGTAAAACCTGGCTGGCCTGTGCGTTGGCGCAAGCGGCGTGCCGAGAAGGCGTCACTGTCCTCTACAAACGCGCGACGCGTCTGTTTGATGAACTCGAATTGGCCCATGGCGATGGCCGCTTTCCACGCGTCTTCAAAACGCTGACGAAGACCCAGTTGCTCATTCTCGATGACTGGGGGCCTGATCGCCTGAATGCCAGCCAACGGCGAGACCTGATGGAGATTGTCGAGGATCGTTACGGCAATGGCTCAACTCTGATCACCAGCCAACTGCCCATCAGCACATGGCATGATGTCATCGGCGAGCCCACATTCGCCGACGCCATCCTCGACCGTCTCGTACACAACGCCTACCGGATCGAACTTGAAGGCCAATCGTTCAGAAAGCAGGAGGTCAAATCGGGTGACGAAACGCCCGCCAACTGATAGCTAAAACCTCGAGCCTCAACACGGCGCGCCAAAGGTGGCCGGATGCCCCGGTTTAGGTGGCCGGATGTTGTCGGAATGACCGGCCGGATGCTCCGGAATGCGCAGACGGCCAACGCGCCTTGGAACGTTCTTGCTACTTGAGGGCATCACGCCCCAAGGCGCGGCACCAACTGGCCGACTTTTACTCCGCCCCAATGGCAGGGTTTTACGCCGCCGTTGACACACTGCACCCGGCATACGAGATCTCGACCCTCAGGAGTAAAGTGCAAGACCAGCTTTGCCAATCTACGTTGGAGCCCGAAAAGGTACAGCGATTGCTGGGTTATGGGAAAAAGTGCTTGCAAAACACTATGCGATTAGACGACCCAATCCACTATCGTTAGTGGACACTATCAACACACTCTATGGCCCGTCAGAGCAGCTAGGGCAGACGTGTCTTGCGACGGATGTTCTTAAAAAACCTTGTCGGCAGCATCTTTCGATGTCTGGAGTTTCTTCGTCATCTCTGTCTTCTGATCAATAAGATGAACCAGAATTCCTCCGTTACTCAAAGCGTCAAATCTATCCCAAAGGCGCTGATATAAGACAAATATAGGACCTTATTCGTACTCCACCGGAGCGTAGAGCTCTTCAAAAGCAGCTGCAACGGCACTGGCAATCTCGGGATTACCCACCCCCAGTCCGGCCATCGCCGTGCCCGGAGCGAAGACCTCTGGATCGGTCAAATAGGTTGTCAGGGATTGTGCATCCCACACCCCAGTTGTTCCGCGTAAGGACGTCGAATAGTTGGCAAAAGCAGTTGAAGCGATCCTGCGTCCGGCCACATTATGCAGCGATGGACCCGCTCCATGAACGTTTTCCTCGTAGGAATGGCATTCGTTGCATCCCGTCAGCACATCCCGCGCAGTTTCTGCCATATCTGCCGCCATGCCCTTTTCAGTCAGGCGTATAACCAGGTCCGTCAATGGATCGACCCGTGGTTCGGTTTCCAGAATGACCACCTCTTCTGTATCAAGCCAGAGTGCGAGCTTCTTGGGCCCTACCTGCATCACATCCCGGATGCGCTGTCCGATTGGGATCGTTTCAAGGAATACGATCTGATCATCCTTTATGCGGGCGCGGAACAGGGTTCTTTCGCGCAGGGACCCTATCAGCAGATCCCCGTCCCAAGTCTCGTGAAAACCCTCGACCAGTGCCAAGGAGGACACTGCCGCAGACGGCAGCCAAGCATAGACCGGCCCTCTGTATATTTCATGTCGACCCACGCGTCCTTCGGTCGGGGCGGGAATGCCACTGTAGAGCGTGCCGAGGTTTTCGAGCGGCCAGCCGTAATTTTCCTGATCAACAATCAGGTTCAGTTCATCCCCACCGCGCATTCCGTGTTCAGTGGTCCATAACCGCCCCTGAGAATCGAGGGCGACACCCTGAAGGTTTCGGTGTCCTTTAGAATAATGTCGCGACTGCCCCGTAGTTAGATTGATCTCGATGGTCTTGCCATAGTCGCTGTCATCGGACTGGATACCTGAATCGGGGCGGTAGAGCCCTTCGCGGTGATATTCCCCATTGCCTAGATAAACAATATTGGGTTCCTTGAATGCCAGACGCCCCCCAGCCATATAGCCAACGAGCAACTCGCGCGTGTCGTTGAACTCCAGACAGGGGCTTGAGTCGTAGATGATCTCCCAGTCGCCAGCGGACGCGGTCAGATCGTAAATTGATGTCACGCTGCGTGGGATATCGAGCTTACTGATCCGGGACCGGTAGCATTCGTTTTCGACATCAATAAAGGTGTAAGAACTCAGAAAGCCGCGAAACGCGGGGCTGTCGATGAATTCCAAGTCGTTGTAGCGCACAGCGTAATCCTTGGCGATCTGATCGGGATATTTATCGGCTGCCAGTCGGATATAGGCCTCCAAACCGTTTTCAGGGACCGCCAGATCTGTCTTGATAAGTCCCTTCTCCTCGTCCAGCACTAGAATGGTGCCGCGGCTGTGCTGCACGATGACATCGTCATTCCAGAGCGCCAAGGCACCACCGACCCGGAATTCCTGATCCGGCATCAGATATACTTTGCCCCGCAACGTCAGATATGTGGTCTCAATCCGCCCGACCATAACATGCGTTTCGGTCGGCAAACCCAAATCCCGGCGTCCCCTGGTGATGATGCGTTCTCCCAACCCAAAGATGGGTTCGATCTTTTCGCGATGTCCTAGATATCCAACGCCTAGGCTCCCTAGGCCAACACAGGCAACAACAAAAAGTAAAGTTACAATCAGAACTAGGCGGCGTTTCACAAGAAAGCTCCAGTCTTTGAAAAAAGTCAGGCGGTGTATCTCTATACAACTTGGGTAAAGCAAGTGAAAAGATTCGGGGCCTTCGGGATGTAGGGCTGAGTGGAATTATATCCCGCTATAATGATATTCATCGTTTTCTAATAATTCTTACACTGCCAATCTATTATGGGAGCCTTGTGATGAGTATGCGTTATCCTCTCTGGCCGCTTGGGCTTTAGGCGGGAACCGGGTGTAGTGGTTTCGGTTCGGTGCCGTTTTTGCAGAAAAGACGGTGCCCCCTATCTGGGCGGCTACGTCGTATTGAACGAACCCTGCAAGCGCGCCAAAAATTAGCCAGCTTACCGGCGTCAGGGTCGAATTTGGGATCATGTAGATCAGGTTACCCATCCCGATTAGCCCCAGCGCAAGCGTTTCAGGCGGTATCGCCTTACGCCGCCTGACGATCGGCAGAAACAGGATTGGCAGTGTAAGTAATCCGAAAAGGCCGATGTATCCGATCCATCCGCTGCGCCCGATTGTCTGGATCCAACGCCCTTCCGAAATGGATATGTCCTGACCCAGTTCATTGAAGATACGGTCACGCTTATAGCCACCCCACCCGGTGAGCGGTTTGAGAAACGCCCGTTCCAGTAACGCGTCTTCGTTGTCTAATCGGTATTGGAGGGATCCCGCGCGGGCCGCAGAGACCGTTGCAGCTACTGATGTGATCTGTTTGATCGGGATGAAATTAGCCTGCCGTAGCCCTGGGTAAAACAAGATTATCAGCGCGACCGCGACGACGACGCGCACCTGCATCCTGGTCCACAAGCCAAAGAAAACGGCCAGACTTAAAACGCCGATAGCGAAAGCCCCGAGATTACGGCTGATCATCAGGATAAAAAATAGCCAGAGCGCCGCCCAAAACCACTGAATCTTCTTTTCGGCCTTCCACAGGGCAGCTGCTGCAATAGTTGCGGTAAAAATGAAAAAGCCGACCCACAGCCCGTGCTGCAGAAAAACCATGGGGCGGAATCCGTCCCGGATGTGCTGCGCAAAGGAGTGCTGGTAATAGCCGTAGACCCAGGCATGCAACTGTGGGCTGAGGCGAATTTCGATCAGCATCAAAAGCGTATATATAAGCCCCATGATCGTGATGACACGGAGCAAGGCGCGATGTGTTTCTGGCGTGGCGAGGTAGCGTCGAGCAAACAGAAAGGGCGTGATGTAGAGAGCGAACGCCGCTATAGCACTGATCACGTCCCAAGGGCGCAGGGCGGGCAGCAAAGTGGGTCCGAACCGCAGGGCTTCTTGGTTGTTTAACACTGATCCGACAATACTCAGCAGACTCAAGCTTAGGCAGAGCGTAAGCCCGAAGCGGAAACTGCGACTGGATAGCGTAGTCGGCGCCTGCGTCAGGGCGTCGGTGAATTTGTTCCAGTACAATGCGAGCGCGAGCATCAGACCAATGGTGATCGCACTGGTTTTGTTAATATCGGGAAGCCCCGGAAGATTGATAGCATATGCTTCGGGCAAGAACAGATAGGGTAACAGCACACCCCAGAGGAGCGCTGGCACGGCAGGCAGCGCCGCGAACAGCATCGGTGCGACGATCAACCAGAGCAAGAGTGCAGCTGTTGCCAATTTGTCTAATCCTATTCAATGTCTTCCGGCCTCGCAGCCAACAGATCCCAGGCTCTTATCATGTATTAATCAATGACCTGTTACAAACAGGCATCCTTACAGAGTCCATCCTCTGACAACACGCTCTGTCAATATTTATGAGAGCGAAGGCCTACCCATCGCTACTCTATATGCCACTGGAAATGAAGCACGCACCAAAGCGCCGGGACGGCCCGCCCAAAAATGAGATGTCAGTCACATCAGCGGCTGAACCCCGAAAAACTAGAGAATTTTACTTTGTCTGACCTGAGCCACCTATGGGATTGGCGGCGTCAGGCGCGTAGGGGGCAGCTGATTCTTTCTAATTTGGACGGTGTGTTTCCTTCGCCCTATTTGAAGAACCCGTTATGGCGTTTACTGGAACCAGACTCGATCACCATTGCCATATTCTCGAGATCGAAAACAACAGCTATCGCTTCCAAGCCAACTCTGAGGTTGCAAACAATACAGAAGGCGACACCAGCATTGAGCACATCATGGCGAACAAGCCTCAATGGCTCAACAGATGAACTCTCATTTAAATTCAACATACTATTAAAATATCTTGATCACGGTGCTCTAAAAATCCGTGTTTGTGCCATAATTTTTACTGCCTTTTCTATTTAGAATATCATATTGACCAATTGTTTAGCGTGTTGGACTTTGAAACGACCCAAAAAGGATGATCTAAAAAAGATGAAATTACAATATTTAGTCCATGAAGCCGCTACCACTCTAAGGGCCCTTTTTTCGGCAGCAAGTAGGCGTGCCAGGCAAAAACAGTTCATCCACAAAATGGATATCATGGGCGGCGAACGCATCATTGATCTGGGCGGCACACCTCATTTCTGGAGAAACTTTCCCCATAAAGTACATGTCACGGTCGTAAACTTACCCGGTTCCTTTGACCCTTCACAGGCGGATGGGTTAGATAATGTGGTATGTTTGGCTGGTAATGCCTGTAACATGTCCAATTTCGAGGACAAATCCTTTGATATCTGCTTTAGTAACAGCGTTATCGAACATGTCGGCGGCCCGCCCAACGAACGTGCTTTTGCCGGTGAGGCGAGGCGCTTATCTGAGCGCTATTGGGTGCAAACGCCCTCGATCTGGTTCCCGGTTGAAGCTCACACATACGTCCCATTTTGGTGGTTTCTTCCAGCGCCGGTCAAGCGTTTTTTGCGCAACCGCTGGTCTCGGATTCTACCAGAATGGAACGAGATGATCGAAGGCACTACAGTTATTCTGTATAAGGATTTCGCTCGGATGTTCCCAGACGCAGAAATCTGGACCGAACGCTTCTTGCTGCTGCCCAAATCTTATGTGGCATTTCGCAAACAATAGATGGGTTCACAAACGAAGTACCAATTCTGTATCAAAACAGGGTATTGTATGAGTTTATCAATGGGGAGCACCTACTAACATCTTAGCCGTTTTTGTTCTCTAATCTGTCAATACGCTTTCTCACTTTGGGGGCTATTTAACGTCTGAGGTTGCCTTGGCTCTCTTAGAACTCACTGCCTCATGATAGGGTTGGCTGGGTGTGGATTGGCAAGGTTGAAACCGCGATCAGATCGATAATCTGCTCTGTCGCTACAAAATCGGTGCCGTGATCCGCGCCATCACTCGAGCGTCTTCCCGTGTGGGAACTGTGAATTAGGAATCCTCGTTGTTGTTGTTTTTCTAGGTTCAGGTCCTATTAATTGCCTTGATGCTGAGTTGTTGTCATGATTCACGAACCCCAATGATTTGGGAGACAGATGAGCAATCTTTATTGGCTGACAGAAGCGCAGATGGTACGACTTCGCCCATTCCTTCCAAGGAGCCGAGGTCGACAGCGCGTTGATGAACGGCGCCTCCTGAGCGGGATTATCTTCATCAATCGCAATGGTTACGTTGGTGTGATGCACCCGCAGACTATGGCCCACCCAAGACCTTGTACAACCGCTGGAAGCGATGGAGCGATATGGGTAAGCGATGGGGGTGGACGCCCCCGGCGGCATCGAAGGTGCCGAGGTAGTGGGTGTTGAAACCCTCTACGAGGAGAGCGTCCATGAACGAGGTTAGCATTATCGGCCTGGATCTGGCCAAGAACATACTTCAGGCGCATGGTGCCGGAGCCGATGGATTGGTTGTGTTCTGGCGCAAGTTGTCACGTGCTGAGCTGTTAAAATTTCTGAGCGAGCTGCCGCCACGCTTGGTGGCAATGAAGGCCTGTGCGAGTGCCCATCACTGGGGGCGGGCGATCGGCGATCTCGGTCACACAGCCAGGTTGATCCCGTCTGCCCACGTCAAACCTTTTGTGAAGCGTCAAAAGAATGACATGGCCGATGCAGAGGCGATTGCCGAGGCCGCGTCCCGTCCGACCATGTATTACCCGGCAAGCGATGCATGCATCGCCGAGAGGGCGGTTTGTTGCAGTGAAGAGCGAGGAACAGCAGGCAGGGGCAATGGCTTATCGCACTCGCGATCTTTTGGTTCGGCAGCGCACCCAGACGATCGACGCCCCACGAGCGCGTTTGGCCGAACAGGGAATTGTTGCGCCCGTCGGTCCTGCCCATGTCAGCCGCCTTGCCGCGGTTGTCGATGGCGACGATGGCGCGTTGCCTGCGGCGGTGCAGGATCTGGCGCGACTGCTCTTGGACCAGATCGCAGGTTTGAGCAAGAAGGTCGCGGAATTGGATGCTGATTTACCTAGGCGTGCAAGCACAGACGATACTGCACGAAGGCTGACCACCCTTCCAGGCATCGGTCCGATGGTAATCCCCCCTAAAATTAGTGGTGTTCAAAAGTAGAATTTTCTCGGCAAGATATCTGAGGAGATTTACGATGAAGAACGGACGATATAGCGACGCGCAGATTATGGCGGTGTTGAAGCAGGCAGAGGGCGGTGTGCCGGTTTCTGAGCTGTGCCGCGCGCATGGCATGAGCAGCGCCAGTTTCTATAAATGGCGGGCCAGGTTTGGCGGTATGCATTGCACGGCAGGGTATCGCGTAGCGATGTCCCGAGAGTGGATGCGTCGATGATATCCGAGATGAAGGATATGGCCGAAGAGAACCGCCGTCTGAAGCGCATGTACGCAGAGATGAGCATGCAGAACGACTTGCTGAAGGAGGCGCTTGGAAAAAAGCGCTGAGGCCGTCCACTGCCCGGCAGGGTATTGCGCAGCAATGTCCCGAGAGGGTCGAAGGCGAGAGATGGCCATGAAGGCAGTCGCGCATCACGGCGTCAGTATCGCGCTCGCGTGCCGTGCGTTCGAGATCAGCGAGACCTGCTACAGATACAGTCCCGAACTGAGTGACGAGAACGAAGAGATCGCGGATTGGTTTGAACGCTTGACCATTGCCTGACAGGGCATTGCGAATGCCCGAGAGGGGGCCAACAAACGGAACTGGGGCTTCGGGTTGTGCTTTTTTGTATCTGCGCAACGTTCAGGGCTATGGGTGGAACCATAAGCGCGTCTATCCCATTGGCTGACAGGCGATTGCACAGCAATCTGCCGAGAGGCGGATCTACTGCGAGTTGGAGCTGAACCTGCGGATCAAACCTGAGAAACGCTTGAAGCGAGACAAACCAGAACCACTGGCGGTGCCTGAGCGGCCAAATGAGACATGGTCCATGGATTTTATGGCGGATCAGCTTGCGGATGGTCGGTCGATCAGGACGTTGAACGTTTTGGATGACTTTAATCGCGAAGGCCTGGCCATTGAGGTGGACTTCTCGCTGCCTGCAGAACGGGTCGTGCGCAGCTTGAACCAGATCATCGAATGGCGTGGTCAGCCGCAAGTAATTCGTGTCGATAATGGCCCCGAATATGTCAGCGGCAAGCTGATGCAATGGGCTGAGAAACGCAATGTTCGGCTGGAATACATCCAGCCCGGCAAGCCGCAGCAGAACGCTTATATCGAACGCTACAACCGCACCGTACGCGGCGAATGGCTGAGCCAATATATCTTTGAAACCATCGAGGAGGCACAAGAGCAAGCGACTGAATGGCTCTGGACTTACAACAACGAGCGACCCAACATGGGCATAGGTGGCATCACACCCGCCACGAAACTGAAAACAGCCGCCTGAATTCTACGGCTGAACCCCATTAAAAATGGGGGGGATTACCATCATAAGACGATTCTTCGTGCTAAAGCGATCCCGTCTGGAAGACGGGGGGGTTCAAACCAATGAGTGGATACTAAATTCTACGCCTAACAGGACGCTGAGGCAAAACGGCTCCAAACAATTCCAGGCATCGGCCCGCAAAGCGCGTTGGCGATCCAAGCCTTTTCTCCACTGGCAACGATTTTCCGAACTGGTCACAGTTTCGCAGCCTGGCTGGGTCTCGTGCCCCGTCAACATTCGACAGGAGGTAAGCAGAAGCTTGAGCGCATCACCAAGATGGGCCAACGAGATATACGACTACGACTGATCATTGGGGCGAGCTCCGTGATTGCCGCAACACAGAAGAAAGGGCGTTGCGATAATCAATGGCTTGCGAATGTGATATCTAGGAAACCGCGTCTTGTTGTCGCCGTAGCCCTTGCCAATCGAATGGCGCGCCAGCTTTGGGCCATGATGACGAAGGAAATGAATTACGAAATTCGGGGTGCCGCTGCATAAGCGGCTCTACGGATACAGGCAGGACTGAAAGGATGAAAGAACGGTACGGAGCACGGATCAAAGAGATCGACCGGGCCACCCAGAATTCTGTTACAGTTGAATTGAAACCGTCGTTAGGATTGGGACCCAGACGCGCATCTCCATAAGGGCCGGCCGCGTGTCGCGACACATCAGAGGCCGGACACCAGCTTGCACCTGATCTTGCAGTCTAAAACGTTCGGGATTAATCAGTTAACGGGGGTGTCCACACCATCACTATGGCACCGCGACGGCCTGCAATACTTCAAGTCTGCCCGTGTTGAGGACAACCTTGATGTCATAATCTTCGGCATCATCCTCAATTGTGTACTCCGGTGTTTCTCGGTTCCGGACGAACCACGCAGCCCCCGCTTCGGTCATGTCAGACAGTTTTGGATTAGCTTCCTGCATCAGCAACCTGCGCACTTGAATGTCCTCATCATCAAGAAAGACATGAACATTCCCGCCGGTTGGGTCGAACTGTGGCAGGCCACCATAAAGCGAATATTTAACCGAGTTAGGATGTGGTACAACGACCAATTCACCATCTGCTATATTACGACGGATATGATGGATGGCACGCGCTTCGGCTTCTGTCAGAATCGGGGCTGTGGCCACATATCCCTTACGCACCCTTTTTGCATATGGGTTGCCTTCAAGTGAAGCAAAGAAGGCCAGGCTGAAGCTTAGCCCCGGGGCGATCAGAATGAGTAAAAGCCCCCATGTTTTCAATCGCAGACGCGCGAAAAGCAGTTGCAACGCGACTACGGCGGCCAGTGCGAAGGCGATCTGTGCCACAGTTCCAAATTTCACGATATCCCATGATTGTTCATATTTCAGGACATTGAGGATCAGGAAGCCGCCCCCAGCAAGTCCCGCCAGTATCAACCCACGCCGTTTGAGCAGAAAAAGCCCCCAGATCCCAAGCGGGAGCAACAGGCCAAAGGTCGCCACATTCCAAAGGATATTCTTCCAAAACCCACCGGCAATACCCTGATCGGCGACCACAATGCTGTTTTGGCTGGTCTGTTTGAACAGCTCGCCGAAGCCGGAGATATAGGTAATGGAAAGAAAGGTCAGTGCGACCAGCAGAACGCCGGCAGACAGACGTTCGCCCGCCCCGTCCCGCCGCCAAAAAAGTTCGATAACAAAGAAACCGAGGATGACACTGGAGAAAGTCAGCGCCACGGTTACATTGCTGATCGCCAGAGTGACAAAGAACAGGGCGAGGATGGGGAAGGCAGGGCGCAGGGCGACTTCGCGCTCCCCAAGCGGTAGAGCGATATGCAGCACCCCTAGACCAAGAGGCAGACCGATGGTCCAGGGGTGTTGAAAGAAATAGGATACTAAAGGCGGGTTTATATAGCTGTCATTGACGTGGAAAATCAGCGTGGCCTTGTGGGATAACAGCGACGCCGACTCTGCGATCCAGGGAATACCTCCTGCGAAGGCCCCCACCGCGACCACCCACCAGGGCGCGGTCTCCCGTTTGAGCAAATGCGCGCTGAGTACGGCGAACAGCGTCAGACTGTAGGGCCACAGCGCAAGTGTCAGCAGATCCAGCGCGCGGTCGGCCGCCGTATGCGTTGCCGTCGCGACAAGGGCGGCCATGAGATTGACACCGTAGTGATAGGGTAGCTCAAAGGAGGAGGCCAAAGGGTTGCGCGGCGGGTAAAACCCATTGAGCATGTTGTTGATGATGGTCAGATGCCCGAAAACATCAACCGCCTTGTCGTGAAAATCGAAACGGAAAATTGCAGGTAGGAGCAGAAATGTAGCGCCGATGATCATCCAGAGCACTCCGCGCCCCAGAACGATACGCCCCGTCAGACGAGCCAATGTCGTACCAAAGCGCAGGGCCGCACCGACGAGGATCAAACCAGCCGAGGCCCAGATCACCCCGCCATAGAAATCTCCGACCACCAGCCCCACCAGATGATAAACAACAATGAGCAGAGCCGTGAAAATGGCCGGGAGCAGAACACCAAAGGGCAGTGCACTCAGCCGCAGGAGGCTGCGGCAGATCCACCATGTGAACGGTAGGGAGATCAGCAAGGCAAGCTGGGCTGTGCGCGCAATCGGATAGTCCATTGCGATGGCGACAATTTCAGGCGTGTTCAACGGTATCGACCTTCGGTTTAGAGTAATTCATGATCGCTTAGCCCTGACAGGGAGCATAAAGCGCATAGCGTGGGCTTTGGACATCCGTGAGCGCCGTGCCTTCAAGGACCGCCTCTATGGCTGTGTATCTTGGTTCAGGTTGGGCATTCATTACGTCCCCGACGCTGGCGAAATTGACCTGTCGGTTAAGATGAATAGTGGGCAAATACCCTCTTCGGTCCAGCAAGATCGCCTCGAAACCGGCTGCACAGACGGCCTCGGCAAGATCAGCGGCAGGAGTTGCATCAAGGGCCTCAAGCTGTTGTCCCAGCTCGGAGTCTGGGCGCGCGCCATAGCTGAACAGCATTGTTTGCGTATGTAGATAGGGTACGAATTGCTCATACATTTGAATGCGTCCCACACTGCCGCCCTCCGGAAAGCGGCCATGCGGCAGTTGCAGGATACGAGTGCCCGGTGCGAGCGCGCCCTCAAGGGCGGCGAAATAGGCGCTATCGCTCTGATAAGCCTCTTTGATTTCGTCAAATTGGGGTCGCGATTGCTTGCCGGTAACATCCGCCAGTGCCACAATGGATACCAAGATCAGCACCCCCCAGGCCAATTTGCGACGTGGCGCGCGGGCCCACCACTGGCTGGCGAGAAGGCCTACGGGGATCAGGGCGATGAACCCGATGAAAGGCGCAAAACGATAGAGCGAGCGAAACACCATCAACCCCTGCAGCGCGAAGAAAAGCCCCAGCGAAGCGGCAGAGGCATAGAGCAGATAGGCCAGCATCAAGGCCCCCGGTACGCGCAGGCGCGGGACCAGCGTATCAGCCAGCTTTCCCCAAAGCAGCAGGATCAGCCCCACCGTACCGATCAGCCCCAGTGAAACGGACTCATTGATATGTGCACTGGGATAGATGTCGTTGTACTGGCGCGACAGGTCCCGAAAAGTGCCGCTGAAATGGTCCCGGATCGGCAGGATCAGTTGTATCGGTTTCAGCCCCCAGAACTCTGCATGCTGCCAGAGACGTTCTGCCCCGACGCCGTTGCCGTTCAGAATTGCGTCCCATCCCAAGAACCCGATGACTGCGACCGGAAAAGCCACCAGTAGGCTAATTAGGGTAATGCTTTTCCAATGCCGGTTCGCGCGCGCCTGTGACAGCCTGTAAAGCCCCGCAAAAAACAGCGTCATAGCGCCAAAAAACCCATAATAGGGGTCGGTCGTCGCCGCCAGAAATCCTGCCAGTAGCCCCCACGGGACAACAAGTTTCGGATCTGAATCCAAACGCCCTTCCCCGATCCAGCAAGCCACCATCACCACCAGTGGGATCGCAAAGTAGAAGGACAGGGCAATATGCATCTGACCGGAGTATGTGTGAAATGGCAGCAGAGCATAAAGGATCGCAAGCGCCCCTGCGATAGCGGGTGCAATGCCCCTTTCGCGCAGGGCAATATTGGCAGTAAGCGCGATGGCAGGAAAGCCCATCAAGTAGAGCACATTCAAAGCTCCGCCCCAATCGGTAAAACGGGTAAAAAGCGCCAGTAGCGCATAAATCAGCGGCTGGAACAGCGGCACGGGGTAGTCGCGCGCCACAACCCCCGCTCCCCCGGCCAGCCGCGCAAGATCACCAGCCCCGGTGCCTTCATCAATGCCCTTGGCATAAGCAAAATAGAGATTGACGTCGAAGTTATGCCAGATGAAGATCGAGCGATCCGTCAGGTAATGGAACGGGACGTTGAAATCCTGCATGCGAAAGACATCAAGCGCCAGCGCGGTTGCCAGGCAACTAAATGCAACCACGATCAGGTAACTTCTGAGTACTGTCATGATGGGGCTCATTCCTCGTTGCCTTTTTGGAAACCCAGCTTGTGGGCCTTGGTTTTTACGTAGCGTTTTACGCCGCGATCTTGTGGGGTTGATCTATTCTTCAAGCACCATCACGAAGCCGCATCGGGCTGGTTGTATTGCAAATCATAAAGGGTGCGGAAAACTCCGTCCAATTCCAACAGCTCAGCCAGCTTACCCTGTTCGATCACCTCTCCCTCCTTCAATACCAATATCTGATCCGCGCTGAGTACCGTGGAAAGCCGGTGCGCGATGACGATGGTCGTGCGCCCCTCGCTGAGCCGGAGCAGCGCCTCCTTGACCAGATGTTCGGATTCCGAATCCAACGCACTGGTCGCCTCATCCATCAACAGGATCGCACTGTCACGCAGAATGGCGCGCGCGATCGCGATGCGCTGGCGTTGCCCGCCCGACAGGGCAAATCCATTCTCCCCGATGTCCGCATCATACCCTTGCGGCATCTTGGTAATGAATTCATGCGCATTGGCGGCTTTGGCGGCGGCAATGATCTCGGCCTCCGTGGCGGTCTCTTTCCCAAGAGTGATGTTGTGGCGCACCGTGCCCTCAAAGAGAAAAGTCTCCTGACCGACAAAGGCAATCTTGTCGCGCAGGGAGTCAAAACGCGCCGCGCGCAGATCGCAGCCGTCGATCTCAATGCTGCCACTGGTGGGGTCATAAAGGCGCAAGATCAGATTGATGATGGTCGATTTGCCCCCGCCCGACGGACCCACCAAAGCGGTCGTCTGCCCGGCCTTGAATTCGATATCCAGGTGCTTCAGGATCGGTTTGTCTTGATCAGCACCATATTGAAAGCTTACGTCCTTGAAACGGACCGCCCCCGCACCACCAGGAAGCGGCACAGCGTCCGAGACCTCCTTGATCGTGATCGGGGTGTCGAGCACCTGATACATCATACCCACGCCGATCATGCCGCTTTCGATACTGATCCGCATGCGCGCCAGCCGCTTTGCCGGTTCATAAGCCATCAACAGGGCGGTGACGAAAGACATCAACTCACCTGCCGTCGTGGTGCTTTCGCCAAAGATATTCACCGCGCTCAGCGCGACAACGGAGGCGATTGCAAAACCTGACAGTATTTCCATCAACGGGCTTGTGGCCGCAGACAGGCGCGCCATGGCGTTGCTGCGGTTTTCGACGGTCGAAACCGCCTGCCCCATCCGTTGGGACATGCGCTCTTCTAAGGCGAAGGCCTTGATCACGCGGATGCCGGCGGAGGTCTCCTGGATGATCTTGATAATCTCCTTGGAGGAGGCGATCTGAGCCTCGACGATGCTGCCAACCCGGGAGAGGATTTTGCGAATGCCAATGATGGCGATGGGTCCAAAGATGATTGAAAACAACGACAGCGTCGGCTGCTGGTAGAACATCACCACAATCAGACCGATAAGCGTCAACAGATCGCGCACGGCCCCCATCACGATCGTATCGATCACGCTTCGGGCGGATTGTGCCGACAGCGTCACCCGGTTCAGGATATCCGAGACGCCGCGCTCGCTGAAAAAGGCGATGCCATGTTGCAGGATGTTATCATAGAGCTTTTGTTGTTGTGCGGCAACGATACTGTTACCTGCGCGGCTCAGGAAAACGACCTGCACATAGGTTGCCACCCCCTTGACCGTAAAGATCAGCGCAACGGCGGCGGCGACGGTAAAAACCTTGAACCGATCCCCCGACTCCACCATCGTATCGATGATATCCGCCATGATCCAGGCCGTCAGTGCAGTTGTGATCGCAATGACGATCATTGCGCAAATCGCCACCCCATAGCTGAATTTCTGCAAACCAAAGTTCTCGCGCAACAGGCGAACGAGCATTTTACGGTTCAAGTTGGCGGTAAAACTCTCAAACATTTCAACACGCTTCTTTTCGGTTCGACCTCTGAGTACGGCCTATTCTGCCTCATGTCGAGATTGCATTTCCAATACTGTTTTCAAGCAAGTGGGGTGTATGGAATAGGCCCAGCGTGCCGTCGCCGAGGGTCTCGAACACGGGTGAAGTTTGATTGAACTACCCCGCTGGTCAGGGTATCGTCTCACAAAATTTAAGACGGGCATTTTCGGGTATGATCAAAGGCTATAAGCTCAAGCGTGAATTGCTTCGTATTGCGCGCAAACCCAAACAGTTGAAAGATGACGCGCTGACCTTCCTGTTCGGCGCAAGGTACTATGATCGATTTCTGGCCGACCAGTGCCGCGTACAGGCAGGCGTGCAGGAGATGGGGCAGAATGTCGCCGTTTATCTCATCTACCCCTCACGCGGGTTGAAACCATCGCATCTGAGGACATTGCGCTATCTTCACGCCAAAAACTACAGTGTGATCGTGGTCAGCAATCTGCCACTTGAGGAGGCCGAGGTGCATCAGATCCTCCCCCTCAGCCATCGCTATATTCAACGCCCCAATTTCGGCTATGATTTCGGCGGTTACCGCGACGGGGTTCTGTCTGTTCTGTCCGGGCCTAAGCTGCCCGAGAGGTTGGTCTTGCTGAACGATTCTGCATGGTTCCCGATATCGGATGCCACGGATTGGCTCGATGATGTCGCACAGCTCGATGTGGATTTCGCCGCCGCTGCGTCCAATTACGGCGTGCCACGCCCGGACCCGGAAGATTTCCGCAATATGGTCTTTGACTATCGCAGCGATCATAAACGGTTTCACTATTGCTCCTTCGCCCTCGCCTTCGGATCCCGTATTCTCAGGGATCTCGATTTCAAGAAATTCTGGGAGCGCTTCCCCCTGAGTAATGAAAAAACAGCAACCGTACGACGCGGCGAGGTCGGGCTCACGGCCTGGGTCCTGCGCAAGGGGTACTTGCATGGTGCGACCTTTGACATGGCCTCACTGGAGCGGTGCCTGAACGGGCTGAGTGATGCGAGACTGCGCCAGGTCATCGAGCATCTGATCGTACCCGCAGATGCACGCATGAAAGAGACCCTGTCCAGAAGCCTCGCGGATCTGGAGGATCTGTCGCGCGAAGATCGCATCAAGCTGGTGCTCACCACCATCGCGCGCCAAGGGGTGAGCTATGCCACCGCCTATTTCAACATGCTCGAACAAGGGTTTCCGTTTCTGAAGAAATCACCCGTTTGGCTGGATGAGCAGGCGCGCGAGCGCACGTTGAACATTCTCGACACCTTGGGAACGCCCGCGGCGATCGAGGCAAAGGCGGAGGCGCTGGAGATCAAGCCCTAAAAATGCATCTGCATGCAGGTCCTTCGAGTATGCAGGCCAGATTGGAAACCCGACGTTTCAGGTAATGTTTGGAAAGCCAGTGCAAACTATTTCTCTTGCATCACAATCTGGCGCAGCCGGTTATCTTCCAGATCACAGTCCTTATCGACACTCTCAAAGTAATCCCAATCTCTCGTATCGTCATGGATGGAATTCACAGCGTCACCCCGACGCATTTTTACTTTTTCAAAAAATTCGCGGCTTTGGATTTGATAATGGTTCAATTGAAAGATCTCGTTTTCCGAAATTGTCTTCGATGAACAGGCATCTTTGATCTTGTGGATATGTAACTGCGAAAATGTCTTCAGGGCAGATGTTCTGCAAATCCATTTGGTCATTTGGTGGGGACCAAGTTGCGGATGCCGCATGACGAAAGATTTCCGTACACTTTCAGGCTGACGGTCCAACCCGTTGCTGCCGAAAACGGACCAGTTGGTGTAAATTACATCTGTACCAATGAAATCAGACAGCCTGTCCGATATTTTCGATCCATCCTTGCAAAACCAGAACTCATCGATGTCGGCCGTAAGCAACCATTCAAAATCCTGACGGATGTTGAAGCGCTCTATGACTTCCCAATAATGCTCCAACTGATGCCATTTTTTGGGTAGGTAGATATATTCTACACGCCCTCCCTCGACAAAGCTTTCGGCAATCTTTCTTGAGCCATCCGTACTGCCATTATCAATCAGAAAAATCTTTCCCGCGCCCTGATCAAGATGGTGGTCGATCCATTCCCGCAGGCCCGACTCTTCATTTTTCATGATCGCCAAAACAGCGAGGTTACCTTTGTAGGATTGTTTTTCTTTCAGCCGCTTCTTCTGCCTTAAAGCATCGTTTCTACGATTATTCCACTGCCTAAAGCGCTTCACGAAAGCACTGTTTTTCGAAAGCCAGTAGGTGAACGCCTTAGCCATCTGCAAGTTACCTTTGCTTTATTTTATATTCTTCCTCTGCCTTCACATAGCAGCAGAGTTCAGTCACGTATCCAAGAGATATAGCCGGTGTCGTTCCGCGTTTCACAGGGTATCCCTGAGGGCACCGAGGGCCCTGGCCAGTAAGGTTTGCGCCACTACGGGGTCATTGGTCTCAATGTAGAGCCGCAATTCGGGGGCGTTTCCGGAGGGGCGGATGTGGATGACATCGCCGTCTGTTAGAGTCAGGCGCAGCCCGTCGGTCAAATCCATATTATGTTCTTGCTTGCCCAGACCCGCCAGAAACGCAGCGCGGGTGACGGGGTCGTTCTGCCACTTGGCCAGCAGAGCGCGGCTCTTGTCCTGGTCTACGTTTTGCAAGCGGTCCGCGACTGTGACCACGGGGGGTTCCTGCGCCACGCGCGCGGCGATGCCCCTCCGCCCAGCGTATAGCGTCATGAGGATCGGCAGGGTGCAATCACGCGTCACCAGAGCGGGGATTGGGCCCGCCGGACCCGTCGCGTCAAACCCGAGCAGGAAGCCGCCATTGGCCTCATAGCCCACAACAGAGCCGCTGGCGGTTTCCATCGCGGCAATGACAAAAGGCGAGCCGATTTGCGTCAGCTTGACCTCTTTGAAGCTCTTTTGCGTCACCCCGCTGTTGGAGGAGATCGGCGTGGCGATCACCTCTGCGCCCAGAACCTGCGCCGTGATCTGACCCAGAATATCGCCCGGCACCACACGCCCGGTCTCATCCGCCAACAAAGGTCGGTCAGAATCCCCATCCGTGGAGACCAGCGCGTTCAAGTCATGGGTTTTCACCCACTCGGCGATTTGCGCGCGGGTATCCGGGTCCACCGCTTCGGTATCCACGGGGATGAAATGCTCTGAGCGACCGAGTTCGATCACCTCTGCCCCGAGCCCCGCAAGGATGCGCATCAGATCATCGCGCCCTACCGCGCTATGAGTGTAAACGCCGATGCGCTGGCCCTGAAGCGCGCGCGCCCCAAAAGCATCGACATAGCGCGCTACATAGCGGTCCGCGGCCAGGACGTCGGTTTCCAGCGCGCCCGGCACACCCGCGAAGGCGGGTGTCTCGTCGAGATGTGCCAGGATCGCGGCCTCATCCGCCTTGGTGATCTCGCCCGTTACCGTGTAGAATTTCAACCCGTTGCGATCGGCGGGAATGTGGCTGCCGGTGACCATCACCGCGCCTGCACCCGCCGCTTGAGCCGCCAGCGCCAGCGCGGGCGTGGGCAATGCACCGCAATCGATCACGCGGGTCCCGCGCGCGCGCGCCGCTGCGATCACATCACCTGCAATGCGTGGCGAGGAAGGGCGCAGATCGCGCCCGACACATAAGATACCCCCCGCATCGCAGGCCGCCAGAAACGCCTGCACATGGGCGGTGATCAACGCGGGCGTCATGCCCGTCACGAGCCCACGCAGCCCGCTTGTTCCGAATTTGACTGTCATGATCGATCCCCGGTTTGGCGGAAGGTTTCAGAGCTTGCTCAGATAGGTGCCGTAATCGTTCTTGGCGTATTTCTTGGCTTCGCCTGCGAGGTCCTCGCGTGAAATCCAGCCCAGTTCAAAGGCGATTTCCTCGGGGCAACCGATCTGCTGGCCCTGGCGTTTTTCGATGGTGCGCACGAAATTCCCCGCATCCAGAAGGCTGTCATGCGTGCCCGTATCAAGCCAGGCATAGCCGCGCCCCATGCGTTGGACGCGCAGGGTTTTTTCAGCCAGATACATCTCCAGCAAGCTGGTGATCTCCACCTCACCGCGCGCAGAGGGCTTCACCGCGCGCGCTTTGGCGGGTGCGGTGCCATCGACAAAATAAAGTCCGGTGACCGCGTGGTTGGAGGGGGGGATTTCGGGTTTTTCGATGATCCCGCGCACCACGCCGGCCTCGTCGAAATCCACCACGCCGTAGCGTTCGGGATCGGCCACCTGATAGCCGAAAACCGTGGCCCCGTGGGGCTGTTCATCCGCTGCCGCCATCAATTTGGGTAGGGCGTGACCAAAGAATATGTTATCCCCCAGCACCAAGGCTGAAGGGGCCCCAGCCAGAAAATCCTCCGCCAGGATGAAGGCCTGCGCGAGGCCATCTGGCGAGGGTTGCACGATGTAGGTGAGGCTCACGCCCCATTGCGATCCATCCCCCAGCATGCGCTGGAATTGCGCCTGATCTTCGGGCGTGGTGATCATCGCGATCTCGCGAATACCGGCCAGCATCAGCACCGAGAGCGGATAATAGATCATCGGTTTGTCATAGATCGGCAGCAACTGCTTGGAGACGCCCAGCGTGATCGGATAGAGCCGCGTGCCCGAGCCACCCGCCAGAATGATGCCTTTGCGCTGTGTCATGGGATAGCTCCTTTAGGGGGTCAGATCGGCCAGAACCTGCGCCAGGCCCGCGCGCCAATCGGGGCGTTCGATGCCGAAGGCGGATGTGGTTGTGGTACAGTTGAGCCGGGAATTCGCAGGGCGTTTGGCCGGGGTGGGATATTGGTCCGTGGTGATGTCGGTGACATCCACACTCAGATCGCTTTGCGCAAAGATTTCGCGTGCGAAATCGGCCCAGCTGACGTCCGGAGCCCCGCTGAAATGATAGGTGCCCGATTTTGAGGGGTCCGCGTGCAGCGCGCGCGCGATTTTCATGCAGGCGGCGGCAATATCGCGCGCCGGGGTCGGCCCGCCGATCTGATCCCCCACGATTGTAAGGGCGTCGCGTTCTGCCCCCAGCCGCCGCATGGTTCTCACGAAATTATTGCCATGCGCGGAAAACACCCAGGCCGTGCGCAGGATCGCATAGGTTCCACCGGCAGCCGCCACGCCTTTTTCTCCGCCCAGCTTGCTGGCCCCGTAAACGCCCAGAGGCCCGGTGGGCGCGTCCGGTTGCCAAGGTGCTGAGCCGGAGCCGTCAAAGACATAATCGGTCGAGATATGTACAAACGGGATGCCACGCGCCGCAGCGGCTGCGGCCATCGCCGTCGGGGCCATGGCGTTGACGATCATCGCCGTGTCGCGATTTTCCTCGGCCTTATCCACAGCCGTATAGGCGGCGGCATTGATCACCGCATCCGCGTCCGTAGCCGCAATCACCGCTTCGCAGGCACCGGGATCGGTGAGATCCGCATCCGCGCGCCCCAGACAGGTCACCCCGTCAAAGAGCGCCAGTTCCGTAGCGACCTGCCCGGTTTGGCCAAAGACGAGAACATTCATGCCTTGACGCCCAACCGTGCGCCCACGCCGTCGCGATCTTGTAACGCGCGCCACCAGGCCTCGTTGTCCAGATACCACTGCACGGTTTTGCGCAGGCCTTCCTCGACGGTAACGGACGGACGCCAGCCCAGTTCTTCGCGCATCCGTGTGGGGTCAATCGCATAGCGCGCATCATGGCCGGGTCGGTCGGTCACGAAACGGATCTGATCGCTGTAGGAGCCTGCCGGTTTGGGGCGCAATTCATCCAGGATTGCGCAGAGCGTTTGCACCAGTTCCAGGTTCGTGCGCTCGTTTTCGCCGCCAATGTTATAGCTGCGCCCGAGCTTGCCCCGTTGCAATACAGTCAGCAGCGCATCGGCGTGATCCTCGACATAGAGCCAGTCGCGCACATTGGAGCCATCGCCGTAAATCGGCAGGTCTTTCCCGGCCAGCGCGTTCAGGATCACCACCGGGATCAGCTTTTCGGGGAAGTGATAGGGGCCGTAATTATTGGAACAATTCGTCATCACGATGGGTAACCCGTAGGTCTCCCCCCAGGCGCGCACCAGATGATCGCTGGCCGCTTTGGAGGCGGAATAGGGGCTGCGCGGATCATAGGGCGTGGTTTCGGTGAACTGCCCGGTTGGCCCCAGCGAGCCGAAGACCTCATCGGTGGAGATATGATGGAAACGGAAGCCCTCGGGCTTGCCCTGCGTAGCCCAATAGGCGCGCGCGGCTTCCAGCAGGTGATAGGTGCCGGTGATGTTCGTCTCGATAAAATCGCCGGGCCCGTCGATGGAGCGGTCCACATGGGATTCCGCGGCCAGATGCATTACGGCGTCGGGCTTATGTGTGGCAAACACCCGGTCGAGTGCTGCGCGGTCACGGATGTCGGCCTGCTCGAAAGCATAGGCGGGATGATCCGCCACGCTCGCCACATTATCGAGACAGGCGGCATAGGTCAGCGCGTCGAGATTCACGACGCTGTAACCTCGCGCAATCGCCTGGCGCACGACGGCGGACCCGATGAAGCCCGCACCCCCCGTAACCAGAAGCTTCATGGACTTATCCTTCATAGGTAAACGGGCTGTTGAAATTCGCAAGACCCGGTGCCGCGGCGTCTTTTTCGGACAAAACAGGCTCTAAATCGTCCAATTCCCAATCGATCCCGATCTGTGGGCAATCAAAACGTATCGCCCCATCACAGTCCGGCGCGTAGTAATCAGAGCATTTATAGATGATTTCGGTCTCCGGCACACGTGTCGCAAAGCCGTGCAGGAAACCGGTGGGCACCAGAATCTGGCGGCCATTCTCAAAGCTCAACTCGGCACCCACCCATTGGCCATAGGTCGGCGAGCCGCGCCGGATATCGACCACCACATCGAAAAACGCGCCGCGCCCGCAGCGCACCAGTTTCGCCTGCGCATGGGGGGGGGATTGGAAATGCAACCCGCGCACGGTGCCCGCCTGCATGGAGAGCGAATGATTATCCTGCACCCAAGCGTAATCGAGCCCCTGTTCGGCCATCGCCCGCGCGCTCCAGCTTTCGCTGAAAAACCCGCGCGCATCGCCAAACCGCCGCGGCGTCAGGATAAAAACACCCGCCAGTTTCGTCTTCTCAATCTGCAACTCTTCATCCTCACCGTGATCGCGCCTTCAATACACCGGGGCCCGATCAGATTAAACATGTATCCGCATATCCTTCCGGCACCGGATGGCATGGTGGCGCAAAACAATGTTCCAAAGTTTAAGATTCCTACACAATCGGCAAAGAGCACACGCGCAGGCACCCGGCGGAACCACTCCGCATACTCTCAGGGGGTCGGATGGGGAATCGTTGCACGACAGGGCGTCATCTGCTCCGCCTTACCCGTATCATTTTTCGAGATCTGCCTAGGTTCAGGTCCTATTAATTGCCTTGATGCTGAGTTGTTGTCATGATTCACGAACCCCAATGATTTGGGAGACAGATGAGCAATCTTTATTGGCTGACAGAAGCGCAGATGGTACGACTTCGCCCATTCCTTCCAAGGAGCCGAGGTCGACAGCGCGTTGATGAACGGCGCCTCCTGAGCGGGATTATCTTCATCAATCGCAATGGTTACGTTGGTGTGATGCACCCGCAGACTATGGCCCACCCAAGACCTTGTACAACCGCTGGAAGCGATGGAGCGATATGGGTGTATTCGCTCGGATAATGACAGGGCTCGCGGCGGAGGCACCCGACAATAAAACCATCTCAATCCCCTCTCAGCGATGAAAGCATCGCCTGCCGGGCAATGGTACAGCGATTACACCGGTGCGGCGGCTTTGCTGAGCGGTTTAGCGGATGCGGAATGGTTACTCGCCGACCGGGGTTATGATGCAGCTTGGTTCCGAGAAGCCTTGTCAGACAGGGGCACAAGGCCCTGCGTCCCAGGGCGTAAGTCACGCAAGAAGGTCGTTAGATACGACAAATGCCGCAACCGCCCCTCTCGTGACATTGCTTTACAATGCACTGCCGGGCAACGGTTGAGAACTTGTTTGGCATGCTCAAAGACTAGCGGCGCATTGCAACCCGATATGACCGATGTCCGGAGTTGTTCCTCTCAGCAATAGCGCTCGCAGCAACCGTATTGTTCTGGTTATGAGATGCTGTAACGGGGCCTACGCCACGCTCTACCATTGCTATTTGTCAGACCTGCGCTGCGCTGTCGCTATTTCCGTATTGAAACTGCATGGAGGATTACGGAATGAGACACTTTATTGGATTGGATGTATTGCTAGCGAAGACTGCAATCTGCGTGGTGAGCGAACACGGCAAGATCATCAAAGAGGCTGAGACAGCCAGCGAGCCCGAGATGTTGGTGCGCTGGTTGGGCAATCTGGACGGAAGTGTTGCCGTGGTTAGCCTAGAGGCTGGCCCGTTATCGCAATGGTTGCACCGTGGTTTGACAGAGGCTGGCTGGTCTTGCCACGTTTTAGTTCCGGTCTCTTTCGAGCAATGTTTGCTATGAAGGAGATAGAGAATGGCACCGAGATACACAGACGAGTTTCGTCTTGATGCAGTACGCATCGCAACGACCAGTGGGCTGACACGACCGCAAGCGGCAGCGGATTTAGGAGTTGGGCTTTCGACGTTGAACAAGTGGGTTCAAAAGCATCAGCATGACAACCTGATGTCGGGTCCTCACGAGGATGTCGAGAAAGAGAACGAACGCCTTCGCAAGGAAGTTCGGTTGCTTCGCGAGGAGAGGGAAGTGTTAAAAAAAGCGGCAATCTTCTTTGCAGGCCAAAGTCGGTGAGGTTCGCCTTTATCGACGCCTGGAAAGAAGAATGGCCTGTCGAATTTCTTTGCCGCGTCATGCAGGTTACGTCGCGAGGATTTCGCGCGTGGCGAAGCCGCCCGATGAGCCAGCGACAGCGCGACGATATGGTGATCCTGGCGCATATCCGCGAACAGCACCGCTTAAGCCTGCAAAGCTATGGCGGGCCTCGCATGACCGAAGAACTGCAAGAACTGGGTCTGCAAGTTGGGCACCGGCGCGTGGGCCGCTTAATGCGGGAGAATAGCATCAAAATCATCAGGACCCAGAAATACAAGGTTACGACCGACAGCAATCATGCGTTTAACATCGCCCCTAACTTGCTGGGCCAGGACTTCTTTGCAGATGGTCCAAACCAAAAGTGGGCCGATGACATTTCCTACATCTGGACCAGTGAGGGCTGGTTGTATCTGGCAGTGATCCTTGATTTGTATTCCCGTCGTGTCATCGGTTGGGCGGTTAGCAATCGTATGAAGCGGGATCTGGCGATCCGAGCATTGGATATGGCTGTGGCACTGCGGCAACCGCCGAAGGGCTGCATGCATCATACGGATCGCGGGTCGCAATATTGTTCAGGCGACTATCAGAAACGGCTGTCTAAACACGGCTTCCAAGTTTCGATGAGCGGTAAGGGAAACTGCTACGACAATTCCATGGTTGAAACGTTCTTCAAATCACTCAAGGCAGAGCTGATTTGGCGCAACCGCTGGGAAACCAGGCGTAAAGCCGAAGGGGCGATTTTCCAGTATATCAATGGGTTCTACAATCCACGACGGCGGCACTCGTCATTAGGTGGCAAAAGCCCCTTGGCCTTCGAACGAAAGGCTGCCTAAATGAGTTGAGAGACCGGAACGCAACCGCGACAAGACCAGCCTTGGATGCCGTGCTTATGGAAACCCGCCTGGTGAAGAGTGCTCTGAAGGCTATGCCGATTAAGACGGAGCGGCGGGATGCTGAGGGCATCGCGCGTCTACTGCACCTTGGCTGGTTCCGACCGGTGCATTGTAAATCGATATCTGCTCAAGAAACCCGGGCTGTTCTCGGTGTCCGAAAAGCCATTCAGCAGAACATGATCGCGCTGGAGATGTCACTGAGAGGGTTGCTGCGGAACTTTGGCTTAAAGGTCGGCGCGATCTCTCATGGCAGGTTCGAAATACGCATTCGAGAGTTGGCAGATGGGAGCCCTATGTTGGAAGCTGGAACCATACCGATGCTGCGTGCCAGAGCTTCCCTGCGGCAGGAACTTGCAATGCTGGAGAAGCAGGTGCGCCAACTTGCACAGTCAGATCCGGTTTGCCGCCGCCTGATGACGATGCCAGGCATTGGGCCAGTTGTTGCGCTAACCTTCCGCGCAGCCGTTGATGATCCGGCACGCTTCCGATCTTCAAGGAGAATTGGCCCCTGGGTTGGTTTGACGCCGTCGCGCAACCAATCCGGTGAGCGAGATGTATCTGGTGGCATTACCAAGGCTGGCAATGTCAACCTGAGGCAGGCATTGTGTCAAGCTGCAACCGTTATGGTGAATCGTGGTCGGTCGACTTGGCTGAGAACTTGGGGATCGCAGCTCGCCCAACGCCGTGGCCGCAAAACTGGGATGGTCGCGCTTGCGCGCCGTATCGCAGTCATACTCCACCGGATTTGAATCGATGGTACAGAATTCCAATCGGATGCCGCGCCTATAGTTGCCTGATCGAACGATATTCCAACCGTTACCTGCTTGAACGCAGGCTTTCGAGGTCCCGCAGGGACATGGTTCCGATGATGCCGTGGTCAGGACTGTCGCTGACGCTCTTCAAGCACGCCTATGAGATGGGCACATCGGAATTACATCGAACCAGCATCATGTTGGCAGTCGCTGCACTGACCACGAACCGAAGCATGTACCCAAAGGACCTCAATCGAAAGCTATGACAGAAACTGGGAGCGGCCAGAGGCCAAAACGACCCGCTTTGGCGGATCAAATCGCTTGCAAGAAATGGCTTGACTGAACAGCCCTCGTTACCGAAGTCCTGAGCCTAGAATAATGGGGTTTACAGCCAAGGCATACGGCACGGCTGATCCCTTCAAAACCAATATCACAAGATCCGGAATCGTAGCTTTCAGCCTGCAAAGACCCTCATGCACACGACCCCGCCCCGCGCGGTTTACGGCTGGCCAATGTGCGCAAACCATGTGAGGATAAGTCCATCATCAAACACAATATTCTGGCCCCTCCCCCATGACCATGACCCAACCCGAGTTCCTGATCGAGGTCCCTGTTGAATGGATGACCAGCGCGATTGCTTCCGAGGCGACATTGACGACGGCCTGCTTCACGCAGCTTGTCCAGGCCGCGCAGGCGCTGGAGGCGCGGGTGGAAACCACGCCGGCGCAAATGTATTCGGATGCGGCACCGCGCCTGCCCGCGCCGGGACAGGTCTGTATTTCCTATCATTCCCATGGCGTTGAGGAAAACGTCTGGCGGGTCAAGGAAAGCTATCTGCCGGGGTATTTCACCTTTGACCGCTTTGGGTATTCGGGCTTTTCAGAGCTTGCCAAATATCCCGACCGCTTTGCGCAGGATATCGCCGCTTTCGACCTGACAGAAGCGCGCGCCAAGGTAGCCGCCTGCAAAGCTGCCTTTTTGGATGCAAACCGCTCGAAATACGCACAACCCGAAAGCCAAGCTGCCAAGCTGCCCGAGGGTTTCGTGTTCTTCCCGCTTCAGACGGTCCATGATGCCGTGGCCCAATTTGCCCATATCCGTCAGGTGGATGCGATTTCCTATCTGGCGCGCGCCAGTGCCGCGGCAGGGGTTGCGCTGGTCATCAAGCGCCATCCCTATTGCCAGGATACCGGGATCACAGGCGCGTTGGAAAATGTCACACAAACCTATCCGAATGTGACCCTGGTCGACGCGCCAATCGGGGAGTTGATCAGCAAAGCCCAGGCCGTGGTTGGTGCCAATTCAGGCGTGCTGTTTGAGGCTCTGATCGCAGGCAAGCCGGTCTTCAGTTTCGCCGACAGCGATTTTGCGCAGGCGACACAACAGATTACCGATCCTAGCGACCTGAAAGCGGCGTTCGAACCCTATAGTGGTCCGGATTCTAATCATATCCTGCGCTTTCTGGGGTGGTATCTGAGCAGCTATTGTTTTGAGCTGGACATGGGTAACGCACTGCAACGCAAGCTGCGGGACTGTCTGGACAGCGTAGCGCAAAAATCTGGTGCGGCCTTCGTTAGCGTTTCTGAGCGGACGAAAGCCAAACAGGTTTTTGCTGATCAGGAGCGGGGACGGCGCAATCAGCTGTCCTTTATGATGGTGCGCAATGCCTATCGTCAGTCGGCACGGGCTACGGGACGGTTTTGGGCCTTGCTCAGACCCTTCGTGACGATCGCATCAGTTTTGCGACACGGGAAACGGGGTCGTATTTTAGGTCGTATTTGGTGGCTTTTGCCCAAAAATCGGCGCGGTGAACTGGACCCGGCATATTACGAACGGTTGCACGCTGAAGAAATTTCTTATCAAACCAATAATTGGTTGGTGGAATATCTACCGCACCTGTCCCGCTTGAATGTAAATGCTGTGCTGGAAGTCGGCTGTGGCAACGGCAAATTCCTGCGCGCGGCAGCTGAAAAATTCCCGCGCGTTCTCGGCGCGGATTGGGTCCAAACCGAAACTCTGCCGCTGGAGTTGGAAAACGTCAGCTTCACCAAGGTGAACCTGATGCAGGAAAAACTGCCCGCTGCCGATGCCGTTTGCTCGGCGGATGTATTGGAACACATGCCACGCGAGAAGATCGAACAGGTCATCGACACGCTGGCGCAGGCCGGACCCAAACAGTTTCACGTGATTGCCTGCTATGACGATGGGCACAGCCATTTATCGGTGTTTGATCCCGGCACATGGCTCGCGCTGTTTCGCAGGCGGGTGCCGGACGTTGAAATCGTCGATTTGCAACCGCGCTTTGGAGATCCGGAACGGCTCGTTTGTGTGATTTCTAACCTCAAGATCGGCACTGCCTGGCAACCGCCCGAAGGCAACGCATAAGCGATGGCGAAGACCTGTCGGCGCTGAACGCCGTTACGGATAAGGTGGACCTATGACACAAGACGCCCCTGATCGAACCCTGAAAACGCTTGGTTTCAGACTTGCGGACCTGACACGCCTGTTTACAGGATGCAGGGTGGTCAGCCTGGATGTGTTTGATACCGTATTGTCGCGGCGCACCCCGGACCCGGCGGATGTCTTTGCCTGGATGGAAACGGCACAGGCTCTGCCCGGGTTCGCCGCCGCGCGGGTTGGCGCGGAAAAGGCCGCGCGCAAGAAATTCGCCAAGCGCGGCAGCGAGGTCAGCCTTGCAGAAATCTATGCTGCTTTTGACGGGAAACTGGATCTGCCCGCCGACATCGCGGATCTGGAATTGACAGCTGAAAAACTCTTCCTCTATCCCAACCCCGATATCCTCGAGGTGATCGCAGAGGCACGCAAAAGCGGTCTGCGCGTGATCGCCATCAGCGACATGTATCTGTCGGGTGCACAGATCGAGGACTTGCTGGCCACGCATGGCATCGTGCTGGACAAGGTCTATGCCTCCAGCGATTTTCGCGACCAAAACATGGGTAAATACAACCAGCGCCTGTTTGATCATGTGATCGGAGAGGAAAATATTGATGCCGCATGCGTGCTGCACATCGGGGACAACCAGACGTCCGATATCACCCATGCGCTGGCGGCTGGAATGCGAGCGGTGAAGGTTGATGTCATCCATGATTACGCACAGGGGGCGGATGCGAACCTGCGCGCGCTGAGCCCCGCCACACAAACGCATGCGACCCGTATGATTATGGGTCAGATCGCCCATGATGTAGCACAGCACAACGCCCCAATCCCACCTCTTGAGGCCTTTGGATATACTTACGGCGGGCCACTGGTGCTAGGGTTCGTGCAGTTTCTGCTCCAACGCGCGCGTCAGGACGGGGTGGACCGGCTGGTCTTGCTGGAACGCGACGGCAGTATTGTCGCAGAAGCCTTAAAGGCCCTGGCCGAGGATGTGGATGTGGAATTCCGCCTTGTGCCCGCTTCGCGGCGCATGACCATGTTTCCCTGCCTCGCGGTGGGTGAAAGGGATCTCGCGCTCAAGCTCTTTGTACAAAAAAGCCTCACGGCGCAGGAATTCTTCGATACGCTGTCTTTGGAGCTTCCCGCAGAGCTTCATGGCAAGGGGGACACGACGGCTTCACCCGCTGCGTTCATGGACACCTATGAGGCGGTCCTGATGGCACAGGCGCAGGCCGAAAAGGCGGCGCTATTGCAGGAATTCTCAGAGGAACGCGCCTTGATTGCAAATGGGGGCAAGATCGCTTGGATCGATGTCGGCTGGACACTCAGTTCCATCGCAGCCCTCAATAAGCTGCTCGAACAGGACAGCGCATGTTATTGCATCGGTACCCATGAAGATGTCGCGAGGGGCGTCTCCTTTGCCGGGTATCTGTTCGAGAGCGGCACCCCGAAACCGGTATCAGAGGCCATCATGGCATGCCGCGAGTTGGTCGAATTGATATTTTCGGCCCCGAGCCTGTCCACAAATTATCTGATGATGAAAGGCGATAGGGTGGTACGCAATACCAAGCCTGCAAGTGCGGCAGAGACTCTACGCAACGTCTTCATTGAGGATGTCTGGCGCGGGACGCTGCGCTTTATCACGCAAACATGGCCGCTAATCTCTGGACTGGATTCCGAAGCCTTGCAGGCCCATAACCGTGAGGCCCTGCGCCGTCTGTCCCGGATGCCTTCCAAAGAGCAGCACGGCGCATTGGAACGCATCCCGCATGATCGTAACGCAGGCAAGGCAGAGTGGGGAACGATCGGGCAACACTGGACCCTGACACAGAACGTGGATGGCGCAGATCTGGGCCAGCACCGGTTCCTCTATGACCGTTTGCGTACCGACCTGCAGGACGCACGCAGGCGGCCCTTGCAGCAATTACGCAACCTGTTGACTTTCAAGCTGCTGAAGCGCCTGTCGCGCAGTACGCCTCCCCTGTCCAAAAGCCGCGCCGAACGTTTCGCGCGCTCAGCTGCTAAACGCGACCCGATGCGATAAGCCGGCGCTGGCAACGCTCCCTTGACCCGCATTGCCGCGCAATTTACCTACAACCAAGGATTGGGTGGCGACGATTAGGCGGGGATCAAAACAGAGCCCATGTTTCAGGAGTCTTTTGTGAAAATCAACGACGCAATTATTGGCAACACTGGATTTGTGGGCGGCAATCTGCTGCGCCAGCACGGGTTTTCAGCGACCTATAACAGCACAACAATTGACCAGTCAGCGGGGACATCCGTGGACACGTTGGTCTGCGCCGCCGCTCCCGGTTCCATGGTGGAGGCCAATGCCGACCCCGACCGGGACGCCGCGCGGATCAATGCCCTGTGCCGATCGCTGTCACAGATCAACGCAAAGCGTTTTGTGCTGATCTCCTCCATCGCGGTATTCTTGGATTTTGCCGGGCAGGATGACGAGGGCTCAACCGCGTATCAGACAAAACTGGCCTATGGACGCAACCGACGGCAACTGGAGGTCTTTTGTCAGGCGCATTTTACGGACTGTCTGATCCTGCGCCTGCCCGCGCTTTATGGGTCGGGCCTGAAGAAGAATTTCCTGTTTGATCTCCTCAATCCTGCGCCCACGCTGCTGAACACGGATAAGATGCAGCACCTGTCGGATGCGCTGCCCGGCTCCGAGGCGGAGCAGATCCGACAGTTTTATACTCTTGATACCGAATCCGGGTTTTATCGCATTGACCGCACAGCCTTTAACACCAGCGCACATCGGGCCGGGATGGAGACCGCCCTTGCCGCTTGTGACACGACGGCGCTCCAATTCACCCACAAGGATACGCGGTTTCAGTATTACGGGCTGGACCGGTTGTGGGCCGATATCAACAGAGCCTTCGAAGCCGGGCTGGGCCTGCTCAATCTGGCCACCGAGCCGCTCTGTGCTGCCGATATTTACCGCGCGGTAACGGGAGATGAGATGCCGAATACACAGGCCCGCCTGCACCGCGAAGACATGCAGACCCGGCATGCAGGTCTCTGGGGACAATCTGGTCCCTATATAGAGCCCTCTCGCGACGTCTTGCGCCGCGTGACGGATTTCTATGCCCGTGAAAAAGCCGCCCTATGATTTTCGCCGCCTCCAATATTGCCTGGCCGCCCGCACAACGTCTGGAAGCCTATGGTGCCCTGCATGCGGGCGGGTGTGTCGGCCTTGAGATCGCACCGGGATTGTTTTTCTGGGACACGCAAACGCCCTTTCGCCCCGAACGGCAGGTAATACAAACCGCGCTGGCCGAGGTGGATGACGCAGGGCTGAAGCTGGTCTCCATGCAATCCTTGCTCTTTGGAGTGGAGGGGGCCGCGCTGTTTGGCCCACAAGAGGCACACGAACGGTTCGAAGCCGGTATGGCGGCGGCGATTGATTTGGCCGCAGAGGTTGGCATTCCAAATCTCGTGGTCGGCTCCCCGAAACAGCGGATCATTCCTGACACGATGCCGCAGAAGGACGCAGAGGCGCGCGCGCAAGAGGTGTTTCACCGCCTTGGTGACCGCGCTGCCGCCGCCGGGACGATCCTGGCAATGGAAACAAACCCGGAAGTTTACGGCACGAATTTCCTCACGCATACACCACAGACCCTGGCATTTGTGCGACAGCTTGCGCACCCTGCGGTGCAAGTGAACCTGGATGTCGGAGCGATGATGATCAACGGTGAATTTGATACTAGCCGAGACGCCATCCGCGCGACAGCCCCCCAACTGTCGCATGTGCACATCAGCGCGCCTGCGCTGGACCCTGCTCCGGATGATATCGTGAACACGTCGGAAATCTTACAACTTTTGCGCGGTATCCGATATGAAAGATCCGTATCTATAGAGATGCGAACGCCCCCTACCGATCCAATTTCAAATTTAGAAAATTGCATTTCAAAACTCAATAAAGCCATAAAAATGACCTCGCATGATGACGTCTGACACAACACCCAATCCCCCGCAACGGCGCGGAGACCTCCTTGTCTCCGTCTGCTTTGTCAGCGACAGGCCAGGTGATATCTCCTTGGAAGCCCTGCGCCAGAGCGAACAGATGCTCAAGGCGCAGTTCCGCTACTGGGAGATCCTGATCATCATCGAGGCCACCGATACCACCGCCTATGATCGTCTGTTTGCGCATGTGGAAAATATCCGCCTGTTACGGGTCCGGGCGCGGCTCTCGAGCTATCGCGCGCGTGTGCTGGCCGCGATGGAGGCCATTGGCGATGTCGTGCTGATCACCACGCCCGATGATGCGGGGGCGGTGGATCTGTTCGGGATGATACTCTCCGCACATGAACAGGCCAGTATCATTGTTGCGCGTCGCCAGACCGCGTCCTTCATCGATCCCGTGCTGCGCGCCATCGGCAAGACAGGCGGATTTCGGGTGAGCACGCGCAATTTGCAAACAATCGCCTTTCCCCGCCCCTTGCTGAGTGTCCTGCTGAACCATCCGGACCGCGAAATCGCCCTGCGCTTCCCGCCGCGCGATGTGGCGATCCCGGTCCTCTTTGAGGATGTGCGCGCGCCCATCAACGGCCGGGGAATCCGCCACTTTGGCAAACGTCTTCAGCTTCTGCAAAAGCTCTCGGTGGCCATTGCCCCGCGCGTCCTCAACAGCATCGCGCTGATCTCAGGGCTGGTGATCCTGTCCGGTCTGATCTTTGCGATTTATGCCATAAGCGTTTGGCTGGTGCTGGAAGATGTACAACCTGGATGGCTAACAATTTCGTTGATGTTATCTTTTACTGCAATCTTTCTCGGGCTGTCAGTGTTCGGAATTTCCATTGGGTTACAAAAGGTTATCAATATGCTGTCCCCGCACCGCGATGATGGCATCATAGATGAACAAAGCAGCGTAGATTTGTTCAGTGAAGTGATGACAGAGTTGAACATCGAAAATACGGCATCCGATGCCCCCCTCAATTCCAGCAAGACACCCTGATGGGCGCGCAAGATGAGGCCGATATTGTCATCGTGGGAGGTGGTTTCTTTGGCTGTTGCCTGGCGCTTTTTCTGCGTTCTGTGGTGGCGCGGGTCGTGGTGATCGAGGCCGCCCCTGACATCATGAGCCGCGCCAGTCGCGTCAATCAAGCCCGTGTGCACACGGGCTATCACTATCCACGAAATATGCTGACAGCGGTAAAATCTATGGTCCTGCACAAACGCTTTATGCGCGACTTTCCTGAGGCCATTATAACAGATCTGTGCAGCCTCTATGCGGTCGCCCATCGCAACTCCAAGGTCTCTGAGCAGCGGTTTTTTCGTATGTTTCACGAGATTGGGGCCGATATCACCCCCGCCTCCCCCGGGGATCAGGCGCTGTTTGATCCCAATCAGGTGGCAGGCGTCTATGAATGTAGCGAATACGCCTTTGATTATGCCATCCTGCAACGCCAGTTGATGTCACGCATGGATGCACTGGGGATGGATCTGCGGCTCAACACCACAGTGCAGAACGTATCCGAAGAGTCGCAAACCTGCGTCGTGACCCTGTCGGACGGGCGCGAGATCCGCGCGGGTACCGTGTTCAACGTGACCTATGCGCACGTCAATCAGGTCCTCTGCGAAGACGCCTTCATGTCTGTGCCGCTCAAACATGAGATCGCTGAAATCGTATTGGTCGAGCCCCCCGAAGAGCTCACCGGCAAGGCCGTCACCCTGATGGACGGACCGTTCTTTTCCATGCTGCCCTACCCGGCCAGAGACCTCTATTCGTTGACGCACGTGCGATATACGCCGCATCTGAACTGGCGCGAGACCCCGGGCACCCCGCCCCCCTATGATATCCTGAAAAACTATGATGGTGACAGTAAAGCACCCCTTATGATCGCGGATGCCAAGCGATACATGCCCTGCCTTGCCGGGCTGAAGGTCAAAGACACCCTGTTTGATGTGAAAACGGTTCTGGTCAAGAACGAGCGCGATGACGGGCGCCCCATTCTGTTTCACCGCGCGCAGGGCGACAGTCGGGTAATTTCCGTATTGGGTGGCAAGATCGACAATATCTATGATCTGTTTGAACTGGTCCGCACGACCGATCCCTGCTGGGCAGAGGCGGACGCGCGTCATGTCATTGGCTCCCCATGACGGGGAACGGGAGGGGGGAGTTGATCCGTTTTTTCGCGGTGGCCTGCGCAGGGTTGTGCATTGATATCGGGCTGGCCTGGAGCCTGGCCGTCTGGGGTGGGGTTGGCCTGACGCTGGCGGCTGCTCTGGGGTTCATAGCTGGGGCTGTGTGCAATTATCTGCTACATGAATTCTGGACTTTCAGAGCTGCCAGCCGGTCGGTGTCACCCAGACGTATGGGACTTTATGCGCTCACGACGGGTGCCACCTTGCTCATCCGCTTGACCGCGGTTACCGCCCTGTCACGGCTGTTTCCGGCCGAGGGAAACGTGGCGCTGATCCTGCTTTTGGCCACGGGGGTGTCTTTCGCCTTCAATTTTGCAGCGAGCAAGTTCATAGTATTCAATCGCAGATAAGCCCCCAACCCGCCAATGACCCTAGATGCAAGGTAAATGAGTTCCAGATGATACCCCATATCGCAGAAATCGACGATGCTACCTGGCAGGTCCCCGCATTTGTGGAGCATGTTCTTGCGCCGCGCGCCGCAGATTATGCGTTGGTCATCCCCGTCATCAACGAGGGCAGCCGCATTCAGGAGCAACTGTCGCGCATTCAGGCCGCCGGATTATCGGTCGATGTGATCGTCGCGGATGGTGGCTCTACGGATGGTTCGCTGGAGCCGGACTTTCTGAAACAGGTCGGGGTGCGTGCCCTGCTGGTCAAGACAGGACCCGGCAAGCTCTCGGCACAGTTGCGCACGGCCTATGCCTGGTGTCTACGGCAGGGATATGCGGGTATCATCACGATTGACGGCAATGGTAAAGACAGCGTCGACACCGTGACCCGCTTTGTCGAGCACCTGAAACAGGGGGCCGATTATGTTCAGGGCTCGCGCTATGCGCCCGGCGGCGGAGCCGAAAACACACCGCTGGAACGCACCATTGGCAACCGGCTGATCCATGCTCCGCTGCTGAGCCTTTCAGGGCGGCGCTGGCTCAGTGACACCACCAACGGCTTTCGCGGTTATTCGGCGCGCTATCTGCTGCACCCAGGCGTGCAGCCCTTTCGCGATGTGTTCATGCAATACGAGCTGTTGTTCTATCTCACTGTGCGCGCGGGGCAATTGGGCCTGAACGTGGTGGAGCAAGGCGTGCGGCGCAGCTATCCCAAGGACCAGCCCACACCCACGAAGATATCCGGCTGGCGCGGCAAGCGTGATCTCCTGGGGCAGACAATCAAGGCGGCGGCCGGGAAGTACCATCCCAAATGATGCGCCCACCCGGGGCGTTCCTGCGCGCATGCACGGATTTTTCCCGCCCCGAACATATCTCGCTCCCCCGCCTGCTGGGCAGCCTCGTTTTGCTCATGGTTTTATGTTTCCTGCTCTCCCCAGTTACCGGGCGCGGGCTCTGGATTGATGAAACCATGGCCATGGCGAATTATCCGCTGGCTTCTGTGGGTGCGGGGTTTGCCCCCCTGCCGTTCTATGCCCAGGCCGCGCCCGGGGTTTACAGCCTATTTTTGTCAGCTCTCGCAAACTGGCCCCCCGAAACCATACGGCTGATCCAGATCGGGGTGGTTCTGGGGCTGATCCTCACCGCCTGCCTGCTGGTGCGCGCGCCTTGGATCGTCACGTTTTGTGTACTTCTTCTGGGACTGCAACAGGGTGAATTCATCCGCTATGCTTCCGAGCTGAAATATTACGGTCTGGAAACGGCCTCTGTCTTTGCCTGCACCACCTGGCTGATCGCCAGACCCCTGTCACGCCCCTTTCAGGCGGTTGATGCTCTGGGCCTTTTAGCACTGGCCTCCTGTGGCAACGTAGCGCTGCTGTATGCGGTGATCTGTCTTTTCGTGGTGATCGGGCTATGCTGGTCGTTGCATGGCATGCGCACGCGGGAGGTCCCCTGGATCGGACTGACGCTGCTGGGCTGCGTTGTCCTTTACGGCCTGGCGCTGCGTGGCGTGGCAGTTCAGGTCCATAATTACCCCCAAGCTTATCAGAATAGAGGCTGGACAGACCTCACATTCGCCGCCTCTGTGATGACCGCACCACTCAGCAAAGCAAGCCTCGCGCTCTTTTTGGTGCTAGCGGTGGCGGGGGGGCTTCTGCGCAACCATATGCACATGGCGCGCTGGTTGCTGGCATCGGTTCTGCTGCTCATGTCTCTCGCTGTACTGATCTGGCTGGGGACATATCCTGCGTCCCATATCCGCTATTTTATTGCGCTTTACGGGGTTTTCTTGGCCTTTCCCCTTGCCGCAATGCTGGACGCGGAGCACGGAGAGGCGACGCTGCGCAATGTCGGTGCGGCAGGTCTTGTCGCCCTTGTCCTTCTGGGAAGCGCTCAACAGAGCCTTTCCACACTCAAGGATGTATGGCGCGACCCGCATCTGTTCGAGCAGGATGACAATCTGGCGCTGGTGACATGGCTGAACGATCAACCTGCCACGGATGTTGTTCTATGGCATGGCGCACAGCCGACCATTGCCTATTATACGCGCCATATGCCGGGGCTGGGCAAACACCGCTACCTCTATGAGCTGAATAGCATGACAGGCAAGGTGGCCCCTGAGCTTTTTGACGCAGCCTTTCGCAATCAGGATTACCAACAGGTCTCAGCCCGCGTAGAGCGTGCGATCGCCCTCCCCGGTGCCTGGTCGAGATTTGTCTCTGTCTATTCGATATACGGGGATTTCTCGGGACCCGCTGAGGCAATGCTGAAAAATGCACCCCAAAACGCCCCCTTCCTGATTGCCGCCTCGCGGATGCATGGAGAAATCACCCGGGACAGCACGGACACCCGCACTTCCGGCCTACTGAAGGCCCTTGACCAAACGGGATGCGACTGGCTGGTGGCGCTAAGCGCGCGCAAGGTCTTTGTTCTCAGGGCATCATGCCGGGCACAGGAATGAGCAAAACACCTTAAGGGGTTGTCCCGTCTAGGCCTATCCTTATAACGCGCGGAACACCTAACGGGCCAAGCTTTGTGATCCCGCACGACATTTGAACGAGACACTGATGAACAAACCCCCTCCTTCCTATTACCTGTGTCTTGCCATCATCGCCACATCATTGCTCACGATCCTCTATGCGAGCCTGAAACAGGCCGTCTGGATTCCCACCTTTCATATGGACGGTGCCTATCAGACCGCTAGTGGGCTGTTCCGATTGCAATCGGGACAGATGCCTGGACGGGATTTCTTTCCCTACCTCGGGATCGGACCCGTATTTGCGGTCTTCCCCGCTTTCCTCGCCTTTGGCGGCGATCTTGCAGCGGCCATTATGGCGGCCAAATTCACCACTATGAGCCTGGGCTGGTTTGCCGCCTCGGTGATATGGAAATTGTTTTTCTCCGCGCAGGGAAAAATACAATGCTTAGTCGGGGGTGTGGTCGCCCTGACGCTGGTCATGACCTTGGACAAGTCGATCGCCTGGTTTTACGATGCAGCTTTCCTGATGGAACCGGGAAATTCACTGCGTCCAATCCGCAGCATCGCACCTTACTGCATGGTCGTTTTGATGTTCGTGCTGTGCCGCTCCATGTTGCGACCCATCCTGCGTGATTGCCTGGCAGGCCTGTGTATCGGGGTTCTCATCCTTTGGTCCAATGACTTTGCGATCCCAACCGTCTTCACCTTCGGGAGTTTTTACGCGCTCTTCATCCTGCTGCGTCCGGGTCAGGCCAATCGCTTGATATCGCTGTCCCGCTTTGCCACAGTCGTCATCCTGTCCGCGGCCCTCATTCTGACATTAGCAACGGCGGGGTATCCGTTAAAAATTCTGGCGTTCAATTTCAGGGATGTCGCACCGGATCAATGGTGGTATTTCGGCACCTACCGCGAGGTTTCGCGGATCTTTGAACCGGGCGATATTCTCAAACTCTTTTCCATCTATCACTGGGAACGCTTTGGACTCAGTCTCGGGGTCCTCGCCTGCGTTTTCGTCCTAGCCATGGCCACAAAGAAATTCGAACATCTGCTGTTGCTCGGTCTCGGCACCGCGATGTTCCTAGGCGGGCTTCTGCCTTCGGTCGGGGGGTTTCTATCGAACTACTTCAAGGCCTTCAATTCCTGGGCCGCGCTCACCTTCATGGTGGCTCTACTCAAAGGTGTCATATGGGCTTTCAAACACCTGCAAAAGCGCCAGCCGGCGGTATCTCTACCTACCCAGACCGCAACGCTGGTTCTGCTGAGCATGTTCTTGCTAACTGAGGCCTATAAGGAGTTCAGCGAATATCGAGACCTCCTGACAGAGGCCAGAACGACTCCGGGTGCCTTTCGCGACCCTGTACTCGGTGGTTATCTGACCAAAGACTGGAAGACCTATGTCAATTATGCGCGCGCGCATTCGGATCAGATTGCCATCGAGGAGTACTGGAGCATCTGGAGCGCCCTGAACGGGCAGTTCGCAGACTGGCCCGTGGATGCCGCCATTCACGCGCTCGGTCGTGTCCGCCAGAATGCCGTCAGCGCCCTAGACAAAGCGGATGTTATCATCACAACCCACTACAATCTCAGCCCGGGCTGGCAACCCTGGAGCGTCAGCCAGAACTACTGGCTGTATCAAATCCTGTTTCGAAACTGGTATGTCGCCCTTGAATCCCCTTTGACGGTCGTGTGGCGACGTTTGCCACAGCCTCGCGCATTTGAGCCTACGTCCTGCGTGATCTCACCCGATGGACGATCCTTTACGTTGCCGGAGGCGGACGTCGGGCTTTATCATCTTCAACTCAACTATGATGTCTCTGGCACGGGGCGGCGTCTGGCCTTCATTGAGAATAACATCAGCTACGGACCCGGATCCTATGGCTATGTCTCCGTGCCGCCAGATGGCGGAGCCGTCTCATTACCGGTCCGAATTCCTCTGGATGGACGTGGGCGGGCGCTGCAAACGCGCACGCTGGGCGGGCTGGATGTCGCAATCACCCTCACAACCTGTGATGCAGCACGTATTCCATTCGCCGATGAATCCGTCATCAGACATGATTTCGCATTGGGCCCCTGGCAACGCGCCCGGTAAAGGTCACGGGCACCCTACCGAGACACAGACCAAGCCAATGGGCCTTTACGGTCTGACTGAACAGATAGAGTTGCGGCCTAACCCAGCTCTTTTTGAGGTTTTTTGAAAAGCCAGAATAATTGGCAAGACCAAGGGCTTTGGAAAGAGGGATATGTCCCCCAATAAGCGACCTTATTGATGAGCACCTTGAGAGGGGAATAAGCTCCGGATCCAAAGTGCTTGACCGTATAATCCGTATTTACATTAGTCAGGTTTTTCAAAACCAGATACATCGGCCAGCCCCATTGTATCGTTTGTTCGGAGACCAGACCCGCCTGTGTCCCCCACCGCCGCAGATCATCAGGTTTAGGGTGATAAATATGGCCAATGAGGCGCTCTGTCTGAAAGATCTTTCCCGTTGGACAGGAGATAAAGAGATAGCCGCCCGGTTTGACAAGATCCGCCAGGTTTTTCAGAGCAGTTTCTGCATCATCCAGATGCTCTATGACTTCACAGCAGGTCACCAAATCAAATTGCCGATCCATCTTTTGCTCGGTTATATCAAAGACCTTGAAATCGGCCCAAGGCATTTCATCTCCCAGGCTTTCCACCGTTGCGGCGGCAATATCAGCACCAACCCAGTCAACTTCCGTATGCCCCTGTTCGGTGAACAGGTCACGCATCAACAGTATCAGGTCACCTGTACCACATCCCACGTCAAGCACGCTGCCGGGCCTGAGGTGTTGAAGCACCTTTTGCGAATTACGCCGACGATGCCGGGCTCCTGGATTATGGATGATGAAATCGCTCAGACGGTCCCATTGGGAATCGTACTCCGTCCCGCTCAATGCGCGATAATCTTGTTGTCCGTCCATCATTATGTCCTTGTCACAAAATCCATTCGCTCGGTGTCCATCCTGGTCGATATATGACGTATCTGCAGATGTAATTCAATGTAACGGCTCAACTGAAGACACCTCTTGTCCGAGTTTTCTTTTGACCGCCGCAAAGAGCAGCTCTACACCGCCAGTGATGGCGACAAGGGCTGCTGAAACAACCAGAATGCCGCCAAAGGCGATGGAGCAGAAAACAGCTGTATCCGCAGAAATTACCAGCAGGCCCAAAGCGAGGGTCATCGCTGCTTCGCGCACGCCCCAACCCCCAATTGAAATGGGTATGGCCGATACCAGAAGCGCCGATAATGCCATGCCTGCAAAGGTGATTGGATCAGAAACAGATGTCCCGATCGACTCTACAAGCGCATATAAGGCCAGCGCAGAAAGGGTGTGAATAGCAAGGCTGGCGATGACAACTTTGAGCCCTTCCGGACCGATGACAGCCTCCCGCATGCTGATGCTGATCTTATGAATTGCATTGATCAGGCGTGACTTACTCTGCGTCAGCCCCCCCACAACCACCAGAGTACCTCCCAATAAAATACCGCCCACTGCGACCGCTAGGACCGGCCAGGTCATCGGATTATTCAGAAAGATACCGGGAGAAAACGTGACGGAGATCAAAATGACGACGGCTAGCCCGACAAGGCCAATGGCACGGTCTACCAGAATGCCCCGAATGATAATGCCAGCTCGTTCCCGCTTGGTCAGCCCAAGACTGCGCACCAGATCCCCGCCCACTGTCGCTGGCAGGACTAGGCTGGCCAGAAGACCAAGTCCGCTCCAGTAGCGATAAAGCCCGCCCGGGTGAGCGCCTGCCCCAATGGACTGGCTTACAAGACGCCAGCGCCATGCCGCGATAAGCTGCTGCAAGACCAGTGACATCAGGGCTGCCAGTAGCAAACTTATGTCGGCCTTGGTAAAATTTTGTCGGACGGCCGAGAAATCAACAAATCGCCAGATCGCAAAAACAAGACCCATGGAGATGGCAATTTGTATCGCAGAGAATACGAGTTTTTTGATCTCCATGCGCAGCCCTCAGCAATCCATGTAGCTGGGTTCAGTTCTCGAACCATCGCTCAGCTTGCACCCCCTGCTTTATATTACGCCGACCATAACTCTGCAAGTTGCATGGCCAACCTATCCTGCATACGACCTTGCAATACACCGCATTTTTCGGTTCACACTCTTATCGTTTGCGAACATAAGGTTTTGCAACTCTGGATTATTGACACCGCGCTGCTGTGAGTGGGCAAAGGAAGTATGGACATGGACACCGCACCACAATTTGAAAAATGCACGATCACAGGCGCTGCGGGTTTTATAGGTGCCCATCTTGCACGCGCCCTTATCACACAAGGAGCGCAGGCTGTATCCGGTATCGACAATCTGCTTTATGGTGACTGGGCCAATCTGGGTAGCTTTTCGGATAAGGTAGAGACCACCACCTCTGACATCGCCCTGATGGACGAAGAGCAGATGGCACGTGCCTTGGGTGGGACCGACACTCTTTTTCACTTTGCAGCCCAAAAACTGAACAACCTGACATCAGAAGCGGACCTACTGGCCAGCAATGTGGTGGCAACAGAACGCCTTGCTCGGGTGGCAGCACGCGTTGGTGTGCGCCGGATCATCTTTGCCTCTTCCCTTTATGCCTATGGGCGCCATTCGGGTACTGCAGTGAGCGAAACAGATGTGCCCGAACCCGGCACGCTTTACGGGGTCTCAAAGCTGACCGGAGAGGGCATTTTGCGCACCATGGCGCTCGGTGAGGGTATCGAAACCGTCTCGTTGCGGTTGTTTTTCGTCTTTGGACCGCGGCAATACGCAGGGACCGGATACCCATCGGTCATCGTGCGCAACTTTTCGCGAATGATGAAAGGCGAAGCGCCAACCATCCGCGGCAATGGAGATCAATCTCTAGATTATACCTATATCGATGATTTCGTGGACGCGATCCTGCGCGCGGCCTATGCCCCATGCAGTGGCCAGATCATCAACCTGGGTAGCGGCAAAAGCACATCAATCAACCGCCTCACGGCGATGATGCGTGAGGTCTGTGGATGCAGGCTTGATCCCCTGCATATCGAAGCAGACTGGACAGAAGGCACAGATCGGTTTGCAGATGTGTCCAAAGCCGAAAAGCTTTTGTCCTGGCGTGCCAGCACATCTCTTGAGGCGGGTCTTGAAAATACCTATCGTTGGCTGAAGGACAAATCATGACATCCCCCATCACACTCAGCGTCATCGCCCCCTGTTACAACGAAGAAGACAACATCAACGCATTGGTACAGCGGGTACTGGCGGTCTTTGACAAGATAGGGGTCGCCGGCGAGCTGATTGCCGTCAACGATTGCAGCACGGATGAAACGGGGCCGCTACTCGACAAAGCCGCCGAGCAGGATGCGCGGGTGCGCCCGCAGCATCATACTGTCAACGGGGGTATATTCAAAGGCTGGCACACCGGCCTGGAGGCCGCGCAGGGTCACTATGTCTGCCTGATCGATAGTGACCTGCAAAACCCGCCGGAAGAAATCGAACGCCTGTACCGCAAGATCGAAGCGGACTCCGTTGATATCGCACAGGCCGTGCGCAGCTCAATCGGGCGTCTTAAAGACAATCGCTGGTTCTTGTCTCGCGGCCTCAATACCACGCTGAATTTGTGCTTTGGTATGAAGGCACAAGACAATAAATCCGGCTTTCTCATCGCACCGCGCGACGTGCTGAAAGATGTGCTGGATTACAAATATATCTACCGCTACCCACATACCTTCGTAAGGGTCTCCGCAGAGCATAAGTCATATACAGTGCGCGAAGTGGAAACCCTGTTCATGGATCGCGTGGGTGGTCAGTCCTTTTTGGGTAACTTCCCATGGCGCGTCATCGGCGCTGTTTCGATCGATATGATCAAGGCTTTCAAAGAATTTGGGTTCTTTACAAAGGAAAACGATCTGTCCCGCTTTGTGAAGGACAAGGAGCTTTTGGCGCAGCCGGAAAAATCATCCCCCTTCTCACGCTTCGTGCGAGAGCTCTATTTTCTGACGTTTCCGCTCCACACATGGATGATCAGCCGACGCGTACGCGCGCTTTATTTTGCGCTGCGCAAAAGCCAGTATCTCAAGCGGGAAGATCTTGATGCCTACCGCCTCATGAAACTCCAGCGCATTGTCAGACATGCCTATGGACAGGTTCCCTACTACCGACGCCGGATGCAGGAAATGGGTGTTCGCCCATCTGATATCCAAAGCCTTGAAGATATTGCCAAACTGCCTTTGCTGTCCAAAGACGATGTACGCCAGAACCTGCACTTTGATATGTTCGCCGACAATCATCAAAAGCGCGAAATGCTGCGCGTGTCGACCAGTGGATCAACGGGGGCCCCGTTTGTCATCTATGCCGATAAAAAGCAGCTGGAATTGCGTGCAGCAACAACATTGCGAGCGATGGAGTGGGCAGGGTGGTCTTTTGGCGACCGTCAGGCGCGCCTGTGGCACCAGACGATTGGTATGACTTGGCAGCAGGCGTTCAAGGAAAAACTGAACACTCTGCTGATGCGGCGCATTTTTATTCCTGCCTATGAGTTGCGCGATCAGAACATCCGTAATTTTGTTGAACGTATCCGCAAGCACAATCCCGTTTTGGTTGACGGATATGCGGAGTCCTTCAATTTCTTGGCCCAGTTTGGCAAGGAAAACAAAATCGAGGGCTTTAAGCCAAAAGCGATTATGACATCCGCGCAAATCATGCCCCCGCAGACACGTGCGATCATTGAAAAACAATTTGGTGCTCAGGTCTTTGACAAATATGGGAGCCGTGAATTTTCTGGTATCGCCTATGAAGACAGTGGCCATGACGGGCACGTCGTTTGCGCGGAAAGCTATATAGTTGAAATTCTCAAAGATGGCGTTCCTGCCAAACCGGGGGAAGTTGGCGAGATTGTTGTCACAGATCTCAACAACGCTCATATGCCAGTCCTGCGCTATCGTATCGGTGATCTGGCTGAAAAAATTGACGATAGTGGGCGCAGTGCATCGGGACGGGATTTTCCGCGGATCGGCCGTATCGAAGGGCGTACGCAGGCCATCGTGGTATGCCCGAACGGTACATGGCTTCCGGGTACGTTTTTTGCACATTACTTCAAGGATTTTGATCAGGTTGTCGCACAGTATCAGGTGGTTCAGGACGCCCCGGAACGGCTGGTAATCAAAGTCGTTCCGGGTTTGAACTACTCAGAGAAGATGATCAAAACCGTTGTCGACGGTTTAAAAGAGTTCACGGGTCCTCTTATGGAAATCACAGAAGAGCTCGTGGATGAAATACCGCTTGGCAGGACGGGGAAACGTACTGGTGTGGTGTCAACACTAGGGCGCGATTTCCAGTCCATTACCGAACGGATCCGCAAGATGGACTCCAAACAGCAGGCGGAGGAAAAGTAACCTCTTTTCGTCAAACTAAGCGCAATAGCCGAGAGCGCGTCACGGCGTGACTGTGATGCGCAGGGTTCCCATCTCTGTGCGCCATGTATCCGAGACCGTAAACCGCAGATCAATGCCGCCGGTGAATGCTTCGGGGGGCGTATATTGCCAGCCTGTATCGCTGCGTTCCAGCCTGCCCACTGCGGGACCCTCAATGATTGCGTGGATCACGCCCTCCTGCGGGGCGTTGAAAACCAGCGGCAGGGTCACGGGCTGACCGGCTTGCGCATCCAGCGTCATATCCACGACAACCCCATCACCCGGCCCGTCAAAAGCCCCCTGTGAGAGGGTATAAAACGAGCCTGCATAGACGTCCTTGAGGCCATAGCTGCGTACCATATAGCGTGCACCCGCCACCGGATCCGGGTCCAAAAAGCGCAGCGCCTCTTGCGCCACACCCCCATCCAGCGGCTTGAACCCTGTGCCATCCGGGTCAGCGCGCCAGAGGCGGTAGCCCAGCGTGTCCACGTCAGACGAGGCCTCCCAGGAGACCTCCACCCCCTGCGCCGTCGCTCGCGTCACAACGCGTGCGGGCGGGGCGAGCATAAAGGCGCGCAGCGTCGGATCGCCCAGAAGGTTCACCCAGATCGGATTACGCCAGAGGTAATTGCCGGTGGGATAATAATCCATGCTCTCGCGGTAGGGGGCGGCGGCCACACCGTTGTTCACCGTGCGCCGGTGCACCTCGCCAATCGTGCCGCCCAACGCCATAGGGTGCAACCACCAGGTGGGGCGGCCCCCCCAGCCCACGGCCACCGGATACCAGGGCTGCGCCAGCAGCGCCGTCAGTGCGTTATGACCGCGTTCGATCTTTTGCTTGTGGCTGCCAAAATTGATCGTGAACACCGCTTTATTTACATAATCTTGATTATATATATTACCTTTGTGATGACCGAAATCCACACCCCAAAGCCAGGGTTCACGCTCGCCCACATCATGATGCCCCCCCGCCTCCACGCCCGCCGCACCAACGATATTACGCAGGCCATATTGTTCGCCGACAAGGTGATCGCTCTGGCCATAAGCGCCGCGCAGATCGCCCAGAAGCCCCATCCGCCAATGATGGTTCTTATCAAAATAAGCCCGGAGCAGTGCCACTTCCTGCGTCTTATCCCCGCCGCTGACAGGGGAAAAATCAATGCGCCCCACCTGCATCTCGATGGCGTCGCTGGGCAGGGTATCTTCAAGCAAAAACCCCTCCGGACTAGCGCGCCACTGCCCGTCCATCTCCGCGTAAAACAGATCACTTGCATGGGGGATCGCCTCATGCCCATCCGGGGCCACCCGCCCGCTCATCGGGATCGGCACATGACCGACCAGAACGACCGTATGCTGCCCGAAGGGATCCGCGAGATACTGCGCATGCAGCCAATTCTTGACCGAAAGCGCGGCTTGCAGGTTCGCCACGGGCTGTTTGATATCCCCGCGCGGGGCCAGAAACCCGCGCACCTGCCAGCCATCCCCCGTCAAATCCCGACCAAAGCGATCCAGATGCGCGGTAATATCCCCCGCGATGCTTTGGTCGATCACCAGATGGACCGTGCCGCGCGTCTCTATGGCGGGGATTTCGACCCCCGCCGTCCAATAGCCAACATCGACGATATCACGCGCCGTGCGCATGACGCGGTATTCATAGGCCATGCCCGGTTTTATGGTGTCATCGGTGAAGCGCATCACCGGCCCCTGCGCGGGGGCAAGCGCCTGCCAGCTATCCCCGCCGGTTTCCCCCAACAGGCGACGCTCGATGATGACGCTACCGACACGCGGCGGGTTCGCGTCAAACCAGCTCAATTCCACCGCCTGGCCATTAACCGCGATGCTGCCGTCCAGAGCGAGATGTTTTTCTACCGAGTTCTGGGCCAGCGCGACGGGGGCTATGAGCAGCACATACAAAAATGCAGGGAAGATTTTACACATCATCCCCGCACCTTAGAAAGAACAGATGGCCTGCGCTAGCTTATTCAGAACCCGCCGCGTGCGGAAATCAGCCCCATAGACTCCAGCTTCAACAACACCTGATGGGCGCAATTATCCACATCCACATTTTCCGTCTCAACCCGCAATTCGGGGCTTTCGGGCACATCATAGGGGTCCGAAATCCCGGTGAATTCCTTGATCTTGCCTTCACGCGCGAGCTTATAAAGCCCCTTGCGGTCACGCTTTTCACATTCCTCAATCGAGGTCGCCACATGCACCTCAACGAAGGCCCCAAAAGCCTCGACATCCTCGCGCACGGCCCGGCGCGTGGTGGCATAGGGCGCAATCGGCGCGCAGATGGCGATGCCGCCGTTCTTGGAAATCTCAGAGGCCACATAGCCGATGCGGCGGATGTTGAGATCGCGGTGCTCCTTGGAAAACCCAAGCTCGGAGGAGAGGTTTTTACGCACGATATCGCCATCCAAAAGCGTCACCGGACGCCCACCCATTTCCATGAGTTTAACCATTAAAGCATTTGCGATGGTGGATTTTCCCGACCCGGAAAACCCGGTGAAAAATACGGTGAACCCTTGCTGGTTGCGCGGCGGACGGGTGCGGCGCAGCTCAGAAACCACTTCGGGGAAGGAAAACCACTCGGGGATTTCCAGACCCTCTTGCAAACGGCGGCGCAATTCGGTGCCCGAAATATTCAGGATGGTCACATCATCCTTATCCTTGATCTCATCCATCGGCTCATATTGAGCGCGCTCCTGCACCCAGACCATATGTTTGAAATCAACCATTTCGATGCCCATTTCCTCCTGATGCGTGCGGAACATGTCCTGCGCATCATAAGGGCCATAAAAATCATCGCCTGCGGAATTCTTGCCCGGACCCGCGTGATCGCGCCCCACGATGAAATGGGTGCAGCCGTGGTTTTTGCGGATCAAACCGTGCCAGACCGCCTCACGCGGGCCCGCCATGCGCATCGCCAGGTTCAGCAAGGACATCGAGGTCGTCGCCGCCGGGTATTTATCCAGCACCGCCTCATAACAGCGCACGCGGGTGAAGTGATCCACATCCCCCGGTTTGGTCATGCCCACAACGGGATGGATCAGCAGGTTGGCCTGGGCCTCACGCGCCGCACGAAAGGTCAGCTCCTGATGCGCGCGGTGCAGCGGGTTGCGGGTCTGAAACGCCACGACCTTGCGCCAGCCGACTTTGCGGAAATAGGCACGCAATTCATTGGGCGTGTCGCGGCGCGCGCGGAAATCATAATGCACGGGTTGCTGAATGCCGGTCACCGGACCGCCGAGGTAAATTTTGCCCGCATGGTTGTGCAGGTAATTCACCGCCGGATGGGCGCTGTCATCGGCACCAAATACTTTTTCGGCCTCGCGCGCCTTATTGGGCTCCCAACGGTCGGTGACGGTCATGGTGGCAAGGATCACGCCTTCCTGATCGCGCAGGGCGATATCCTGCCCGATTTCGAGGGTCTCGGCGAATTTTTCATTCACATCCAGGTTGATCGGGATCGGCCAGAGCGCGCCATCTGTGGTGCGCATGTTCTCGACAACACCGTCATAATCGGCCTCGCTGAGGAACCCTTTGAGCGGGTTGAAACCGCCATTCATGAGCAGTTCCAGATCACAGATCTGGCGCGGTGTGAGATCCCAGCTGATCAGATTGCCCGCTTCGGCTTTTAATTTCTGCGCGGACTCGTATGAGACATAGAGTTCAGGGATCGGAGCGAGGTTCAAAGCGTTCATGAAAATTCCTAGGGTCACACGGGTGTTGCTGCGGATGCATAATGGGGTCTCGGGGTCTTTAAGGCGGCGCCCCTGCGCAGTTCAAGTGTTTTCGTGTGATATAATGAATGACACAGGCCCGCCTGCGCAATCCCGCCTATCCCAGCGGCATCTACCCTGTCCTACGCCATAAAAAAACACCCGCCGGTTGGGGCGGGTGTTTTCCATAAATCGTCAGATGTGAAAGACGCCTCAGGCGGCTTTGGTGTTCTTTTTGCGGCGCGCCAGATAGGCAAACCCACCCAAGGCCGTCAGGATCAGCGGCACACCTGCGGGCAGAGGTACGGCGGAGACAGCGGAGATGTTGGAGAATTCAAACGTTTGTCCGGATGATCCGAACAGGAGCCCATCAAAATATTCATCACCAGACGCTGTGATTGTGATATAAGCCGCGCCATTGCCACTCACCAAATTACCGGCAACGCCAGCAGCTGCACCAAGAACATCCTCGCCATTGAACGTCTTGAAGACGGTTCCGTCCCGCGTCAATGAAAGAGTGTTTTGGTTGCCATCAGGAGACCCCCACAAAAAGCTAACCGATTTGGTCAATCCGTCGAATGAAAACTCTGCTGGCGTACCGACCGTTGGAAGGCCTGCATATACATCCGAGCCACCAGGACGGCTGGCGTTACCGTCGTTGCCCACGGCCCAGAACGACGTCACATTGTCATGTCCGCTGCTTCTCCAGCTGGTCGAGAACGGCGAAATATAAGCCCTTTTCTTGAAGCCATCATTCGTTTCCAACGGTGCAAAATCCCACGATCCGACCCCGGTCAAATCAACCGATTTTGTACGATCAACAGCACCGACAGTGGTTCCGCTTCCGATTGCAGCCTCGTTGACGGCCGTCACGGATAAGGTGGCTGCCGAGGCAAAAGCCGGCATCGCGATAATGGCTGCGGAGAAAAGCAGTCGTTTCAACATAAAATCATTCCCTGTTTCAACATGTGTACTGGGTAAAAGGTCAGAAACACTGCCCCCATCCACACGGATAATTAGTATTCTGTAGGATTTTATACAAGTGCTCTGAAAGGAAATTGGTTAATGATTTCAATCAGGGCGGGTATAATCATCTGCGCCAAAAGCGCACACCCCTCTCACACCTTATAATAGCTGCGATACCACTCCACAAAATGTTGCAGCCCCACACGCACATCCGTGGCCGGGCGCGCGCCTGTGAGTGTTTGCAGCAAAGCGGTATCCGCCCAGGTGGCGGGCACATCACCGGGTTGCGCGTCCAAAAACACCTTTTCCGCCTCCTGCCCGCAGGCGGCCTCGATCGCGGCGATGTAATCCATCAGTTTCACCGGTGCGCCATTGCCGATATTCACCACGCGGAACGGTGCCACGGGTGACATGCTGTCGCCTGCAACAGGCGCTGCGGGGTCCGGCACAGCCCCCCCCAGCGCGACAATCCCCGTCACCAGATCGTCGATATAGGTGAAATCGCGTTGCTGGTTGCCGTGGTTATAGACCTCGATAGGTTCCCCGTTCAGGATCGCGCGTGTGAACTTGAAATGCGCCATATCCGGGCGCCCCCAGGGACCATAGACGGTGAAAAACCGGAACATCGTAATCGGCAGCCCGTAAAGATGCGCATAGGAATGGCCCATCGCCTCGGTCGCCTTTTTGGTGGCGGCGTAAAAGGACATCTGCGTGTCGACCTTATGCGTCTCTAAATAGGGCATTTCGGTATTGGCGCCGTAGACCGAGGAGGTCGAGGCCAGCATCGTATGGGCAGGAGGAAAGGCGCGCGCGGCCTCCAGAAGTTCCGCCGTGCCCACCAGATTGGCCTGCACATAAGAGGCGGGATTGTCGATGGAATGGCGCACGCCTGCTTGTGCGGCCAGGTGGATCACCAGATCGGGCTTGTGCGTCTCAAACAGCCCGCGCAACAGCCCCGGCGTTTCCAGACGGCCGGTGATCGCAACAAAGTTCTGCATCTGCTCAAGCATCTCGTGACGGCGGATCTTGAGCCTGACGTCATAATAATCGCTCATCGCGTCCAACCCGATCACACGCCAGCCTGCCTTGAGCAGCGCGCGCGCGGTGAAATATCCGATGAACCCGGCTGATCCGGTGATGAATGCTGTTTTCATGATGCCCCTCGTGATGCACGGTATGAGTGTCGTGATGTCTTTGGCAGCGCGCGTGATAGGTATCGTGATGCCTCTGGCAGCGCGCGTGATAATTATTGTGATGGCGCAAAACCGCGCTGATCAAAAGTCGAAAATCACGCCCCGCCCATCCGGGCTTGGCATCGTGCACCCCATCATGGATATAAAAGCGCAGGAAAGCGTCCCGCCTTGATGGTTTGGAAAGAAGGCTGGGATAGAGGGGATGGCATGATGATCTGGAGCAAAGAGGAAGCCGGTGCGGCTGGGGTTGTGGTGACGGTCGCGGATCGCGCTGCCCTGCTGGCCGATCTGCGCGCGCGGTTTGAGACGGGGGTGGGGTTTTCCGTGGCCACGCTGAACCTTGATCATGTGGTCAAGCTCAAGCGCGATGCGCAGTTTCGCGCGGCTTACCTCCGCCAGACCCATGTGACGGCGGATGGCAATCCCATCGTGTGGTTTTGCCGCCTTGCGGGGCAAGGCGATGTGGCCTTGATCCCCGGCTCCGAACTGATCGACCCGGTAGCGGATCTGGCGGCGGAAGCGGATGTGGATGTCGCGCTTTTTGGCGCGGATGATACCTCGCTCGCCAAGGCCGCCGACGCGCTGGAGGCGCGCCACCCCGGTTTGCGGATCGTGTCGTGCCAATCCCCGCCAATGGGGTTTGATCCTGACAGTCCGCTGGCGGATGAAGCCATCAAGGCGATCGGGGAGAGCGGCGCGCGGCTGGTGTTTCTCGCGCTCGGTGCCCCGAAACAGGAACGCTTTGCCGCCCGCGCCCAGGAAAGGCTGCCACAGGTGGGGTTTCTCTCCATCGGTGCCGGGCTCGACTTCATCTCGGGCGCACAGAAACGCGCGCCAAAATGGGTGCGTGCGATTGCATCCGAATGGATCTGGCGGATGCTCTCCAACCCCCGCCGCCTGGCCGCGCGCTACGGCACCTGCATCCTCGCCCTGCCCGGCCTGACCCTGCGGGCGCTCGCCGCGCGGCGCAAAGCGCCTTGATCAGAGCCAAAGCGACATATTAGAGCAGCATTTTAAGCCTTGGTCACGCGATCCATCGGCAGGTCCCGGCTGGCGATGGCGTTGCGGGTGTCGACCACCGGGCAGCCTAAGGCCAGCAGAGCGCCGTAATCTATCGCGTCGTGGTCAGTGGCGATCAGCACCGCGTCCACCCCTGCCCCGGCGATGTCCTGGGGCGCAATCGCGCGGCGGGCATGGAACTGGCCGTATTCGCGCATCACCGGCAGTTCCGGCACATGCGGGTCGAGGAACACGACCTCGGCCCCTGCCTCCTCCAGCAATTGCATCAACCGCATGGCGGGGCTTTCGCGCATGTCAGAAACGTTTTTCTTATAGGCCACCCCGACCAATAGAATTTTCGCATGCGAAACTCCCTTGCCTGTCGCGCGGTCCAGCACCTCGCGCAGACGGTCCACCACATGGCGCGGCATGGCGGTGTTGATCTCGCCGGCCAACTCAATGAACCGCGTCGGCACATCAAAGGCGCGCGCGCGCCAGGTGAGGTAGAAAGGATCGATGGGGATGCAATGCCCGCCAAGGCCGGGGCCGGGATAAAACGGCATATAACCAAAGGGTTTGGTCGCTGCGCCCGCAATCACATCCCAGACGTCGATGCCCATGGGCTCGTAGATCAGCTTGAGTTCATTCACGAGGGCGATATTGACCGCGCGAAAGATGTTTTCGGTGATCTTCACCGCTTCGGCTGTGCCTGTATCAGGCACACGCACGACGGTCTCGATGACGGCGGCGTAAAACGCCTCCATCAGATCCCCCGCTTCTTGCCCGTCCCCCGCGACAATCTTGGGGATGGTCTGGGTGCGGTAAGTGGCATTGCCGGGGTCCTCGCGTTCGGGCGAGAAGCCTGCATAAAAATCCACGCCGTTCTTGAGGCCGGAAGTTTCCAGGATCGGGATCAACACCTCGCGCGTCGTGCCGGGCCATGTGGTGGATTCCAGCGCGACCAAGGTGCCCGGCGTCATATGCGCGGCGATGGTGCGGGCGGTATTTTCCACGAATGACAAATCCGGCTCGCGCTGGCGTGTCAGCGGCGTGGGCACGCAGATCACCACGATATCCATCTCCGAGAGCCCCGCAAAATCCGTGCTGGCGTTGAAGCGCGCGGCGACCTCTGCCAGATCCGCATCCGTGACCGCCTCGATGTAACTCTCCCCGGCACTCAGGCGCTCCGCCTTACTGTCGTCCACATCAAAGCCCGTGACGGGGAAGCCTGCGCGCGCAATCGTCACGGCCAGCGGCAACCCGACATAGCCCAGACCGATGACCCCCACACGGGCGGTCCGGTCAGCGATTTTTATACTCAGGCTCACGGGGGGCTCCATTGAGGGGATCTATCCTGAACCGCCCAAGGCCCAAACGCCTCAAACAGCCGTCGCGTTCATCGCTGAAAACAGGCCAGAGGTCCAGAGGGGCTGCCCGGCATCTCCCGAGCAGCCCCTCTGATAAATTGTCCCTATCGCACAGTCGCGCTCAGCTCTCCGGTATAAACCGTCCCAGCGGGGCCTGCATCTCCTGCAAGACCTCGCGCAGGCGCGCTTCGGCGACCGCGTCACCTTCACGCGGGTCCATAACGGTGGTCAGGCGGATCAGCGCGCCATCGGTGCGCCCGCTGGTGATGCCATCTACCATCAACCAGAATTTCGCGGCGAAGTCCCAGGCGATCCGGCGTTCCTTTTGCTGAAACCAGTAATAGACCATCATGCGCGTTTCACCCTTTTGGATGATGGCGCGGTTGATCTTGAAGGGGGTATCGCTGTTCATCGCTTCGGTGATGTCACTGCGCTCCAGCCAGGCGATTTCCCAACCCGCGCCGGGCAGGCAGATCTCGGGGCTGTGCACGCCGCCATTACTCTGATCATCGTACCAGGCCATGAAGAGCCCAACCGAATGGGGATCACCCGCCTTGAGCAATGTCACCTGATGGTAGTCATCTGCCCCCAGTGAGGCCTCAACCCCCGGTGCCAACATCTGGCGCGGGCCTTCCTGGCGCCACTCGCCCAAATTGCGCGGGAACAGCGTGAAGCTGTCACGCTCGGGTGCGAGGCTGCCACGGTCCGGCACCGCCTGCAGCGCCAGAACACCCGCCAGCATCAGCGCAGAGACCGTGATCAGCGCCTTGGAGGGCTGCACGAATTGCAACCGCGCCAGCTGCGTGCCAAGGCCCGAAGTGTCCAGATCGAGTGCATCCACCAATGTCGGGCGCTCGGGGTGCAGGAACAGCATCAACCAGGCCAGACCAAAGAGGATCAGGATACAGGCCAGGAAAATCACCCAGCCTTCAAAGAAATGCGTGAACCCATCAAGCCATTCCACGCCGTAATATTGCACGATGATGCCCGCGACCGCGATGCGCACCGAATTCATGAAAATCGCGATCGGCACGGCGGCCAGCAGCAGGAAGACCTTATGCCAGTTCGGGCCCTTATAGAGCGTGGCGAAGATATAGGAGAAACTCATGATCGGGAACATATAGCGCAGCCCCGAACAGGCCTCGGCCACATGTAATTTCAGGATGCCGAGATCGATGATGTTACCGTCCAGAAACACCGGCACATCAAACATGCGCAGGAACCAGACACCCAGTTCAGAGGAGACGAATTGCAGATAAGTCGTTGTTTTATAATAGATCACACCGGGCAGCGGCAGCATATAGACCAGATGCACGACACCGGGCCAGAAATGTTTACCCGTGTCCCAGCCCCAGCTGATCAGCAACACGCCCCCGACCCAGAGGATCAACGCATAGGCCACGATATCGCCAATGCCCGCCATGATCCCCAAAGCCGCCATCACCAGCGACAGCGTCACCAGCGCCACACCGGGCCAGCGGTTGCGATAGACATCCGGGTTGATCGGGTAAAGTGTCAGCTGTTTGAGAAACAGGAAGGCGGAGAGCACCGGGATCAGAGGCCCGTGGCTGTATTCGGGCAATTGCCAGGCTTCCAGCAGCGCGTTGATACCATCGGCGAAAAACACGCCCGCCCCGATGATGGCCACAAGCAGCCAGAACACGCCCCAATTGAGGAAAGCGGCAACACCGCCCCGCATCTGGGTCTGAAAATCAGAAGCCGACATCAAAATACTCCACTCGAAACAATGATCACCACGCAATGACATCGCAATGGCAGGTTTTACGCTTCATTTCCACCATATCATGCAAGGTCTGACGAAAATATGATGATGATCGGAAATCCTTAAGGAATGCCGCCTAAACCCGATCTGGTGATGTTGCCACATTCCGGGTGGGCCAAGCCGCTTGAACCGGAGCGGGAAACCTGAAAAGCATTTGCCAGTCCTGAGCGAGGAGATTTGCATTGACCCTGATCACCCCTGTCCTGTTATGCGGCGGCTCCGGCACAAGGCTCTGGCCGCTGTCGCGCAAATCCTACCCCAAACAATTCGCGGCCCTTCTGGGGGATGAAACCCTGTTTCAGGCCTCGGCACGGCGCCTGAATGGTCCACAATATGGCGCGCCTGTAGTGGTAACGGCGTCTGATTTCCGCTTCATCGTGACCGAACAATTGCACAGCGTCGGCATTGATCCCGGCGCCATCCTGATCGAGCCGACCGGGCGCAATACCGCCCCCGCCGTTCTCGCCGCCGCGCTTCATGTCGCCCAGAGCGATCCCGATGGCTTGATGCTGGTGGCGCCGTCCGATCATGTGATCCCGGATGTTGCCGCCTTTGGTGCGGCGGTCGCGGCAGGTGTGGCAGCGGCTGAGGCGGGGCAATTGGTAACCTTCGGTATCACGCCCACCCACGCGGAAACGGGGTATGGCTATCTGGAACTGGTGGGCACGCGCGAGGGCACCGCCCCTGCCCCGCTGAAACGCTTTGTGGAAAAGCCCGACGCCGCGCGCGCGGAAATCATGTTCAAGGATCCGCATTTCATGTGGAACGCGGGCATCTTCCTGTTCCGTGCGCGCGACATTATCGCCGCCTTCAAAACCCACGCACAGGCTTTGTTAGAGCCTGTATCGAGCGCCTACACCAAGGCGCAGGCCGATCTGGGGTTTTTGCGCCTGGACCCAGAGCATTGGGCTTTGGCCGAGGATATTTCTATCGATTATGCGGTCATGGAAAAGGCGGATAACCTCTCTGTGGTCCCCTTTTCTGCGGGTTGGTCTGATCTGGGCGGCTGGGACGCGGTCTGGGCGGAAACCGGACCGGACGGCGACGGGGTTGCGACCTCGGACAATGCCACAGCGATTGAATGCCGCGACACGCTTCTGCGCTCAGAAAGCGCGGGGCTTGAGGTCGTGGGCATTGGCCTTGAAAACACCATCGTCGTGGCCATGCCCGATGCGGTGCTGGTGGCCGATAAATCGCGCGCGCAGGATGTGAAACTGGCCGTCGCAGCGCTTAAGGCTAAATCCGCCCTGCAAGCCGAAGCTTTCCCCAAGGATCACCGCCCCTGGGGTTGGTTCGAGAGCCTCGTGATCGGGCAGCGGTTTCAGGTCAAGCGCATCCATGTGCACCCCGGCGCCGCGCTGTCGCTGCAAAGCCACCATCACCGCTCCGAACATTGGATCGTGGTAGAAGGCACCGCCAAGGTGACCGTGGATGAGACTGTGAAACTCATCAGCGAAAACCAATCCGTCTACATCCCGCTGGGCGCCGTGCACCGCATGGAAAACCCCGGCAAAGTGCCCATGGTATTGATCGAAGTGCAGACCGGCAGCTACCTCGGTGAAGATGACATCATCCGCTATGAGGATGTCTACGCGCGCGAGTGAGGGGCGGCCGCGCGCCCCGTCTATCGTTCGAATCATAGCGATGTGACAGGGGGAGCACCCACACACCTGTCACAGAACGATTATTTGCAGGCAGCCGCAGATTGCAAAATGCTTATTTATTAACAAAAGGTTAAAATAAACCACCTATACGGTGCAATTTAGTGTCAAAAATACGCATAAAATGTTAAACTGAGCTTATCGTTCAGCGGTGACACGCTGTTTTTGAGATGCGAATAATACAGATATACGTAACTGTATAAACTCTTTTATATCAACGACTTAAACTTTCTCGATTGAACTTTTAGATAAAAATACAGCTAAATATATCTGTTTATTTTCAATACCTTAGGGAAATTAAATATGAAAAAATCAATTCTTACGGCTGCTTCAGCCATGGCAATTCTGGCGGCAGGTACGGCCTCCGCCATTACCTATAACATCACAGACACTGTCAGCATTCCAAGCGGTGGGATCGGTAATCCGTTTGTTACGGATTACGAAGCGGCCTTTGGTGCCGGCAACGTCGGTTTCGGCCTGGTCCAATCCGCCGACGCGAGTGCTTTGGATACATCTGTCGGCTTCAGCTATGCATTCTCTTCCAGCAGATTCGAAAATCTGTTCACTTTTGGGTCAAACTCCATCGACGAAGCGGGGAATACTGCATTCATCTACACCGACGGTGTCGCAACCTTCACCGGCACTGATATGGAATTCACGGTCGTAACCGGCAGCGGTTCCCCTCCGCCGGCCGATGCCGCTCTGGGGGATATCGGTTTTGGCATTTTCTATGACCTCACTGAAACCAATAATACGGTGTTCCTCGCGTTTGCGGATCGTGCCTCAGAAGGCGACTCCGATTACAGCGATCACGTGATCCAGACAAGCGGTACGGTTAATGTCGTCCCCCTTCCCGCCGCCGCATGGATGCTGCTGGCGGGTATCGGCGGTCTTGTTTCGATGCGTCGTCGCAAGTCCTGATTGATATCCCCTCTGACGTAACACCAAAGGGCACCTCATCAGGTGCCCTTTTCATATGGTAGAAGCACCCAATCTGCACGCTTGTGCCTCACCGCCCGTCAAATCCGTTTTAGCACAGCAACGTCACAGTTTCGCATGCGAAAGTCATGCCTTAGGAACGGCGCGCCAGCCAGTCGCGCAAATCCGCCAACAAGGCGGCATCCACATTTCGGCCAGACAGGGTGATCCGTCCCTTTGACGCCTTCAGCGTCACGCCAGGGGCCGCTTGTTCTGTCGGCACCGCTACGGACTTTGCCGGGGCCTTCAGGCAAGCATCCAATACGCGGCGTTCGGCTGTGGTATCCTGTGGGTCAGCCTTGCGCAGGGCTTCCAGCAGGCGGTGACGAAAGCGGATATCGCCTTGCAGGGCCGCCACCAGTGCCAGCCCGACTTTCTCCGGGATCGCTGCGGGAAAGCGCAGCTCCGCATCCAGCTGCTCCACCAGATGTGTGAAGCCCATGATCTTGGAACGCTTGGGCGCGCGCGCGGCAGAAAACAGGCTCTGTACAGCCGTATGCGTGTCTGGAAAAACGCCGGTGGCGGCGGCCTGAACGGCAATGCGGGCGCGTTCGTAGAAGCTCAGATCAGCGCGAATCTCGTTTTCCTCCACCATGGCCAGATAGGCGTCGGAAACATCCTCAGGCGTGCGCAGGAAGGCCTTGATGGTCTCAAAACGCGCCTCGCCGGTTTCCTTGAGCAATGCCTGCAACGCGGTCAGGCGGCGCCAACCGGAAATCAGCCCATAGCGGCCCTGCCCCAGGTCAAGCACCTCAATCGGAGTCTGTTGTCCACGCGCGCGCAGGCTGTCTTTGAGCACGTCCATTTCATCCACGTCCATCGCCACGCGATCGCGCACCAGATGCGTGGCATCCACAGCCTCCAGCGGGAGAGACAGTACCATGCGCCCCTCGCTGCGCGCGCGCTGCAACTCATCCGCGACCTCCTCAAAGGCCGCGCGTTCCGCAGCATCCCCCGTCACATCGGCAATGGGCGCGCGCCGCGTGCCATGCCCGACCCAACCCAAAGCAGCCTTAGTTTCCAGCGGGGCGTCGGTGATCACGGCGGGACTAAGACGTTTACGTTTGGCCATCGGGTTTCCTTTTGTGATGATGTCCGCAGGGTAGGGCAGGGGTCATTACATTCGGGTTTTCATAGCGAACGTAGGCTCTAATATGCAGTTTAGAGACAGATATTAGCGATGAATTTCGCATGCGAAACTCTACTGCGCCGCTGTTTCGGATGCGGTTTGTGCGAGTTCATCGCGCCGCCAGATGCCGTATAGCAACCGCTTGAACGCCGCATAGGTTTCATCGAACGTAGCGCGACCCCTCGCATAGGTGTCGCGGTTGAAATCGCGGTAATCGGCCTCATAGATCCCGTTGACGCTCTCCCCGGCCTGGCCGATCAGGGCGGTGAAGTCCTGACGGAAGGGCGAGAGGGTGCGCCCCATATAGCTCTGCATCAGGCTCGCCATTTCGCTTTGCTGCGCGGCATCAAAGCGGGTGATCACGGTTTGCACCGCGTCCCATTCAAACGCCAATTCCTCGCGCCCTAAAGCACGGGCGGCCATGTTTTCGCCTTCCTCAATCGAGGAAAACGTCGCGTGCAGCATGTCGAAAAACCGCCCAGTGCTGTCAAATTCCACAAAAGATGCGCCCACCGGCACCAGCAAGATATCCGCCGCCGACAACCCGTTGATCGTGAGGTAGCCGAGGGCAGGGGGGGTATCGAGAAAAATCAGATCATACTCATCGAGCACGCCGCCGCCTGCCAGCGCATCGCCCAAAGCGTCCCAGAGCTTCCAGGAGCGCGCGGCCATGCGCCAGACGGGGATTTGGAATTCGGACCAGTAAAGATTGAGCTGCGCGCCGATCAGATCGATGTTGGGCCAATGGGTGTTTTGGATAACGTCCTTGGGTGTGATTTTCAGCGCCTCTGAGAGCGTGTCATCGAGCGGTAGGGGGGCTTCGCCGCGATCCAGACGGCGCTGGTTTTCGAGGCGTAAATGGGTTGCGTAATGTTTCGCCAGGAGCGGGAACACGGTTTGCCATTCATCCGCCACCTGCGCGCCAAAAATCGAGGACATCGACCCCTGGCTATCGAGATCCACCACCAGCACCTTATAGCCGTCCAAAGCGGCGCTCATGGCCAGATGCGCGCAGGTGGAGGTCTTGCCCACGCCGCCCTTGAAATTGGCCACGGCGACGATTTTGGCGGGCTGGCCCTTGGGGCGATAGGGGCGGTATTCCTTGGCCTTGGAGCCTTCGTTTCCGAAATGCGCACGTAAGCGCAGCACCTCATCCAGGGTGAACCATTTGGCGCCGCCGTCAGTCTCGGAAATCCCCTGCGGCAGATCGGGGTTCTGGCGCAGCACGCGCCGGAAATGGGCGGGCGCGATGGGGATCAGATATTTGGTGATTTCCCAAGTGGAAAAGGAACGCAGCTTGCGCGCGCCGGTTTCATCCAAACCCCGTCCGGCCAGATCGCTGCGCCCCTTCCCGCAGGCCTCAGCGATTGCCAAAAGCGCAGCGGTATCCATGGGGGGGGGCAATTCAGCGCGCGCCTTATCGGGGGATATGTTGAAATAAGGAGGGGTGTCGGTCATCTGCTATCGATCCTCGGAATCCTACGCTTGTTACGCGTTTTCCTTAAGATGCCACAAAACAGTGTACATGAGAAGAGAGTTGTTACTTATCTTTGGTTTTCTCAGTAAATGCGCAGCGATTCTACTTCCGGTGTGCTTTGGGAGAGGCGATGTGTTGATCTGGTCTTAGTTAATATCATGTTATTTATAGTTACAGGCAATATTGATTTTTTAATTTACGCTTAGATTCAGCTCGTTGTGGTATAATTCAAGAAATGGCATGACTCTGAAACCCCGATAAAGTGACTCTGATCCCCCGTTGAAGCGACTCTGAAACCACAACGGTGCGCGGGTTTTTCTGGACGCAGTTATCCACAGGCTTTAGGGTCGGCGTAAATGAAACCCCGAAAGGTAATCGGGGATAAGAGAGGCACGCCAAAGCGCGGCCCGATTGA
>NZ_CP143425.1 GCF_014337925.2 Roseobacter fucihabitans
CGTTCCCCTCCCTCCCACAGGGATTTTCCAGGCGTGATGTGATTGCGCTGATGGCAGATATCGGCCGTGATCTGGGGCTCAGCCCCCGCCTCACGGACATCCTCACGCGGCTGATTGGCAGCACAGACCACGAAGCATGGGTCGATCCAGACAAGGAGCCAATCTTCTATGGCCGCCAAGAAACTTTTGCACAGCGCCTTCGGATCTCGACACGCCAGCTGCGCACCCATGAACGTTCCCTTCAGAAGTACGGCCTCCTTCAACGCCGAACTCTGGCAAACGGGAGCCGATATGGCAGTGCAGGCCTCGGCCTTGTGCTGACGCCCCTCATTGAACGCTTCACAGAGTTTCTCGATCTGCGCGAAGCCCGCAAAGCGCAATTTGAGCGGATGAAACAGCTCAAAGCGACCCGGAGCGTCCGATGGGCAACGTTCCGCGACGAACTGGTGCGCCTCTCTGAGCAAGATCAGGCGTCAGAGGATGTTCAGGCCATGATCCTGGAACGTGCCAGCTGGCCCCGCACGGATACGCTGCTGACACTTGGTGAAGCCCGCCTTTCTGAGCACGTTGAGGCCGCAACCGACCTGTGCACAAGATTGGTCGATTGGATAGATAACCATAGTGATTCCTCTTGTGAACCGGAAGAAACCTTCCGGTGCTTTATACAAGAGGACATTCACCAGATACTTTCTGAAACTTGTAACACTCACGTGGATAAGTTGAGCGCGGGCAAGCCCGCGCAAGATTATCCAGCGCCAGGGCCTACCGGCCCCGTCGATTGCAAAGAAAGAGAGCTTGAAGCGGAAACCTTGGCGCTTCAAGGGCTATTTTCGGGTCACTACGGCCTCGGTCACGCAGTCTCCCTTTCGAGCCAGGAGTTCAAAATGGAAATGGAGGTGCGCCGTCACGAACGCGACGAATACGCGTTTATCGAAGCGGCCGCCGCCCGGATCGGGCCCCTCGGGATCAACATCTCAGCCTGGGCCGCCGCCTGCGACCGGATGGGGCGCGCCCGCGCCGCCATCTGCGTTCTGTTGCTCGACGCCAACCGAGATCACCCAACGTCACCGGTGATGAACCCGGGCGGGGCGCTGCGCGGCATGATCAAGGCGCACAATCGGGGCAAACTCAATGTCATCGGCAGCCTGATCGGCCTGCATCGGAGGCGTGGCTTGTGAGCGTTTTTTCCGCTGAAGCCGCGCGTGCAGGGCCGATTTACCGTCTCTGTCGTCCAGCTGACGACCGATTGTGCGGGTCAATGGCCGCGAGGTCGCCTGTAGTGGCCGCAAATACCTCAAACGACGGGGCTTTTCGGCGCCTCAGCTTTCACTTCGGCAGAGACCGTGCCATTCTGGTGGACCAATCAGGACGGAAGGTGTTGCGTTGAGCTGGGCATTATTTATCGACGAATCTGGCCAGGACCAACGCCAATCCCCCTACGAAGTGCTGGCCGGCATCGCGATCGAAGATCGCAAACTTTGGCGGTTGATCCGGGATTTGTCTGACGCCCAGGAAGAGATTTTCGGCGTGCGTCTCTTTGAGGCCTATGGCAACGAGGCAAAAGCCCAAAAGCTGCTCAAGAAGAAGGTTTTTGCCCATGCCGCGCAACTGCCACCCTTCCCGGCAGACGAACGACAGGCGCTGTCCCGCGAAATCCTGATGGATGGGAGCGCGGTCAGCCGTGACCGTCTGACCGCGCTCGCGCAAGCGAAACTCGCCTATGTCGCCCGTGCGCTCGATCTGTCGCGTGCAGCAGGTGCCCAAGCGTTCGCCTCCATTGTTCCCCAGGCCGCGCCGCGACCTGCAGGCGGGATGCTGCGGAAGGATTACGCCTATCTCTTCGAGCGGTTTTTCTACTTTCTGAACAGCCAGCCCGAAGACCCGATGGGGTATGTGGTCTTTGATGAGTTGGACAAGAGTGCCAGCCATATTCTGCTCAATCAGGTCTCAGAATATTTCCTGAAAACGAACAAGGGCCGTACACGATCCCGTTTGATCATTCCGGAGCCGTTCTTTGTGCATAGCGACATGACGACAATGGTTCAGGTTGCGGATTTGATCGCTTATCTGTTGAGCTGGGGTGTTCGGTTGAATGGTATGACTGAAGCGCGTCGCCCGGAGCTTGATGAGCTGTGCTTGAAGGTCATGCGGCTTCGGTTCACGCAACATACACCCGGTGGATACACAAATTATGGGTTCAAGATCATCAACGACCTGCGCGCGGCAGCCGAAAAATAAAAAAAGGCAATGCCGTCGCCAGCAAAGCCTCCGAGAGTTAGGTAGCACTTCCAAGTCGATTTGTCCAGATGAAGCGCTGCGGATTCCGCTTTTATGACCGCTCGATAGACAAAGGTTTTCTTAACCTCATCAGTCTGAGGGGGGCGTCGCTTGCGGCGACCAGCTCTAGTCGGGGACCCGACCGGAGCCTGAATGTCTCCGCCCATCCGGGTAACGATCTTCGCCCGAGCGGCCTGGCGGCCGCTTCAGCGTTCATCCCGCTGTTTTTGGAGCGCATCCAACGCCTCTTTGAAGGTCAGTATGCGCCCATACTTTTCGATTTGCTTTTGTCTGATACGCGCGAAGACTGCATCGCGGCATTAACCTGCTCACTCTTTCAGCCTGTGGGTGACCTTAGGGTATTGCAGGCATAAAGGCCAATTTCACCTCCCTCAGCCCCGTAAGCTATCATTGTCCCTTCGAGCATCTCCTGCCCCGCGGGAATGTCCATCGCGCGCACCTCAACCGCGGCATCAATCTGCTGAAACGCTGCCAACGCCGCCGCACGACAGTCGGCCTCACTGCTAAAATTCATGTTCGTTTCGACTTCGGAGCCGGTCTCAACATTGAAGATAACGATGATGAGCAAAACCTTCATGAGCCGCCTCGTGCGATGCGAAAACCGGAGCCACAGGGCCCCGGCTCTCCAGTGAAACTTGCGTTTTCACCTTGCAGGATCATCGGCTTCCCAGCCTGTTTCCTGCCACACAATAATACGGTATTGTAACAACTCCAAGCACTTTTTCCGGCTTTCATCTTGCCCAAAATATCCTCGGGGGAGCGCCCGCAGGGCGCGGGGGCAGACGGCCCCCACACTCAGACGCGAGAGGCGGGCCGCCTGGAGGCGACCCGATCTGCTTACTCCGTGACATCGCCTTTTGCCGATGGCTGGAAAGCGACCAGTTCGGTGACACCAACGGGAAAATCGAGCTTGAGGGTCAGGAAGGTTTCACCCGTGTCCCGCTTTGTGTTCTCGAACACCGCGCCAACCCGGCGATAGGTGGTCTTTTCAGTGCCATTGTCATCGTATTTGACGGGGACGGTGAGAGTGTAATGGGTCATCTGATTGCTCCTTGTTTCGATGAAGGTGGGCAAACGCATCGAACGAGGGTGCGGCGCAGGCTGAAAATCGGAGGCTCCCCTGGAAACCGTTTTTCTGCTTGCCGGGGCTTTGCCACGGGAACGCCAATCCCGCGATGCGTCACCTTTCATCTTTCCAGAAACAAGGCAGCTGCGATCAGATGCGATTGCACGGCCGTCCCGGCCTCATACGCCAAAGGCCGCGAGAAGAGACAGCGGGGATCCCGTTTTAAGCGCGGGATCAAGGATACAGCGGACGCCGGCCCCTCCGCTTCGCTCTAGGTCCGTCGACATTTTTCCAAATGGTTTGTCCGCCTGCCATCCCCTGGCGCCGGCGTAAACAGGCAAGCGCCGCGGTTCCCGCGTCGGCTCCACAGAGGCCGTGTCCTCGCTGCGCTGCGGGCCGCACCACCCTCTGTTCCGCCCCGTTGACGCCAACTCCATGGGACGCAGATCGGGCTGCGCCCTCACCTGCTCTGTCCAGCCGAATGGGAGGCCCATTCGGTCTGAAAAGACCAGCCAAGGCTTCGCCACTGGCGGAAAGAGGTCACAAGACCCGACCGCATCACCACAAGGAGGCCAAGGATGGCTGATACGGATGAAGATCGGATGCGGGAGTGTGCCCGCATTGCTGAACAAAACGATGCCTTTCGCAAAGAACAGGCTGGCGGTGGTCAAGGCAAATGGGTCTGGACCCAAGCGGTTGACGCCGAGGGGATGGATTTTGTCCTGACCTGCATTGCCGCCGTCGCGGCATATGACGATTTCACAGAAGAAAACGACCCGTTTGGAACCCACGAAATGGGGTTCATGGACGTGTCAGGCAAAAAGGTCTGGTGGAAGATCGACCTGTACGACCGCGCTTATGAGGGCGGTTCGCCGCATCCTACATCGCTCGCAGAGACGCGCCGCGTTCTGACGATCCTTTTCCCAAGTGACTACTGAAATTGGCCATCCCGCAAAGGGGTGCGCCATAGGCGCTGCCTGCGCCGGAGAGGAGGTGAACACATGACCAGAGCAGGTATCGAACAGCGCAAACGCGAAGCTATCGCGCTTGTGAGAAAGGGAGGTCGCTCCGTCAGTGAGCGAGCTTGCGCCATTGGTCCGAGCAAGCACGCGAACGGCCTCGCCTTTCTGAAACAATTTGGCGCCGACCGCCATCGGTTCGAGTGAACCAACGAATGCCGCCTAAGCGGCCTCGCCTCACCCCATCAGGGGTGAGGCATCCCTACCAAAATCAACACCACAAAACAAGGAATGTCCCAATGACGAAGCAAACTAAAATCATCGCGACAGAGGCCCGCTTTCCACTCGCAAAGCTGTCCCTGTCCCCCATGAACCCACGCCAAGACGTGCCGGAAGCGGACGTGATTGAACTGGCCGAAAGCCTCTATGGTGCTGGCATGATCCAGTCCATCGCAGGGCTGGCAGGCAAGAAAGACACCGCCGAGATTGTGGCAGGCGGACGCCGGTTGCGTGCCCTGAAATATCTGGACGCAAAGCACTCCGATCTGGCCAAAACGCACCCCGAACTGGCGAACCCGATGGTCATGCTGGCCCCTGATGCGGAAACCGCCGAGGCATGGGCGAATATGGAGAACGTGGCCCGCCGCGATCTGCACCCCGCCGAGGAAATCCGCGCCTATGGCAAGATGGAAGCCAAAGGCGGCACCGTGGGAGCCATCGCCCGCGCCTTCGCGGTCAATGAAAAGCACATCTATCGCCGCCTCGCTCTTGCGCACCTGCCCGATCCGGTTCTGGACGCGCTTGCAGCCAATGAAATCAGTCTGTCCAACGCCGCCGCCTTCACCGTCAGCACGGATATGAAAGTCACGCTTGACGTGCTGGAACGGGCACGGGATGGCAGCTACAGCGATCACCAGATCAAGCAGGCTCTCAAACCGGATTCCGTGCGCAGCAGTGACCGCCGCGTGACCTATGTCACCGAGGCAGGCTATGACGAGGCCGGAGGGCGCAAGACCGCTGATCTGTTCCAAGATCAGACGTTCTTTGATGATGTGGCGTTGCTGGACGATCTTTTCGAGGCCAAGCTGACCGAGGCCATCGAGACAGTGCAGGCCGAAGGCTGGAAATGGGTTGAAGCCATCCACGACCACTACCTTTGCCACTACAGCATGGGCCTTGAGAAGTTTGGCCGGGTCTATGCCGAAGAAGGCCAGTTGTCCGAGGAAGAAGCAGAGCGCTATGACGCATTGGCCGAACTGGCAAATAGCGATGTGCTGGACGCAGAAGGCGAGGCTGAATTGGCCGCACTGCAAGCGATCATCGACGGGGAATATTCCGACGAACAGCGCGCCCAAGCGGGCCTTTACGTCTATGTCGATGGCAATGGGGTGCAACAGGTCAGCGGCGCACTGGTCAAGCCCGACGACAAGAAGGCCGCGATTAAGGCCGGTGTCCTCGCCAAGTCGATGCACGGCAGCAGCGGCAGCAATGGTCCGAAGTCGCCTATCTCGCAAAAGCTGCGCGACGACTTGAACCGCGTCACCAAGGGAGCGCACCAGCACGCGGCCTTGCGCGATCCTGACCTTCTGATCGACCTTCTGGCCTATCAGTTGAGCCACCATCTCTATTGGAATGACCCGTTCGGGATCACGACCACCGAAGTGCCAAATTGGCCTTCCACAGAGACCGAAGGTTACGCGCTGGACGAACGGCTGACGACCAACCCGCCGCGCAACATGATGGATGCCAAAGACATTGGCGCGTCCTTCCGTGCCTTCCGCAAGAAAGGCGCAGAGCATGTGCGCGGCGAGTTGGTACGGTTTCTTGCCGCCCAATTCAAGGGCGGTGACGAGAAGCTGCAAGCGCTGGTCGCAAAGACGACGAAGCCCAACACCCGCGAGGTCTGGACGCCGACAGCGGCAAACTTTTTCAGCCGCGTGGGCGGTCCCTACATGGTCGAGATTTGGCGCGATCTTCTGGAATTGGCCGAGGATCACCCCACCGTCACGACCTTCGCCAAGCTGAAAAAGGGCGAGAAGGCCGCGAAGCTGGAAGCGTTGTTTACGCAATCCGACCTGCGCAGCGCCCTTGGCGTCCCCGAGGCGCAAGTGGCCCGGATCGACGCGTGGTTGCCCGAAGGCATGGAATGAGGCCTCGGCAGGGCGTTCGCGCCCTGCCCCATACCCGACAGGAGGACGCCCATGCCTGACTTCACCGCCCACAAACACCCGGTCTTGGCCGTCCGATGTCCCGAGTGCGGCAAAGCCCCCGGGGTCTGGTGTCGCCGACCGAGCGGCGACCGCGCATCCGATCTGCACAAGGCCCGCCGCATCGCCGCCGATTGCCTGTTTGTCGCACACCATGGCGAGGATGCCAGCATCGAGCGCGTCGGTAAAGACTGGGTCATCGACCCCACCGGACGCGTCGAACGCAATCGCCTGGAACGCGCGACGGGCGTCCAGTTGGAGCTGTTTCCATGACGCAGATCACCAAATACCGCACAGACTGACAATTTTCGTATCCTTGTGGTGAGGATCAACTTGACCCCGTTCGCATCATGCGGCGGGGTCTTTTTTTGGAAAACGAGATTCCGACCTTGTCTATTACGTCCGTTTTGTCTATTTTGGACAAAAGGAGATATTTATGCGTTCTTTCCCATCTACAGACCTGAAACAGACCCTCGGCGATGTGCTGGACGCGGCCAGCCAAGAACCCATCGCCATCACCAAGCACAAAAAACCTCGTTACGTTCTGATGAGCATTCATGACTACGAACAACGGTTTCAGAAAGATGAGCGCCGGGCTTTTTCGGCGGCAGATATGCCCGCGGAGCATCTGGCAATGCTGGAAGCGAGTCGAGCAGGCAGCGAGGGAGCCGCTGACGAATGAAACGCCCACAGAAAGGCGATGTCTGGCACTATGATTATCTCTGGCATCGCGAGCATGAAGCTGGCCAAGAGAACGCCCGCAAAAGCCGTCCGACGGCACTTGTCACCACATTTATGGACAAGAGCGGTCGCACCAATCTTTTCTGGCTTCCGATCACCAGCAAAAGACCCCAAGAAGACCGGGTCGCCATCGAGATTCCGCAAATCGAGCGGCGGCGTGCGGGCCTTGCATCCGATCTGCCGCTTTGGGTGATGGCGGATGAATACAATCACGAGTTTCTTGAGACATCCTTCTACATTGATCCCAACGGGTACTGCGGCGCGTTCAGTATGCCCTTCATACACAGAGTTCTCGAAGTGCTGATCGAGGTCGGGAAAAAGGGTCAGTTGGACATTGTGAAACGCCATGATGACTAATGCCGTGCTTCATCGCGTGTACCTGTGGGGCTACACTGGCCACACCCTGCCCCGGTGGGCGCGTCGGGTGGTGGCCGGGACCGATCTGCACCGCGCATGGTTCTTGGGCTTTCATGGATTTTTCGAGTAGGACGGCGCCAGCTACGGGCTGGCACGTCCTTACCCTTCAATCCACGCAGTGTAGAACCGGCAGAGCGAGAACACCTCCCCGGCCAACTAACACCACGACCGGCGCTGTCCGCCGCTATAGAGCCGGGCCAGCCCTTCCGCGATCATGATATCAGCCACGTCCCGGCCATCTAGCATGAGCCGCGCCAGATCGCGCCCGTATTGGTCGCGGCGCGGCAGGTAGGCCAATCGTGCCGATGACGCCTGAACCAGCAACTCGCGCAGCCGCTGCGTCGCCGCATCGCCCCGCGCCCGTTCCGCCGCGCATTGGGCGCGGTAGGTTTCCGGTGTGTCAAAGCCCACCAAGCGGATGGTTTCACTGGCCAGACGCACCGTATCCCCGTCTATGACCGTCATGCGGCTTGGATTGACGCTTTCCACCGTGGAGGTTTGCACCCGCGCTGTCGCTTGAGTGAACGTGTCAGGATCATAAAGCCACAGCCCGAGAAGGACGAGCAGCGCGACAGGAAGCAGCGCCCCGCTTAGCATCCGCCGCCTTTTCCAGGGCCGGAACCGGTTTGGTCTCTTTCTCGGCCGTCTTAGCATGGCAGGATCACGGACCTCCGTTATGGGTCTTCACTGGCAGGGGTGTAGGCGCGTCCAGTATGGCCGTTTTTGACCTTCAATCCAAGGCGCGTTCCCGTGTCAGGTCTGCCCTGCCGATCCTTTGACGCGACGCGGAATCGCCGGGACCCGCGTGCTGATCCGTCCAGCCGCTCATCCTTGGCCCTGCGGGTGCGCGAGATGGATATCCACAAGAGGAAGCCGTTCTGGCGACCACCGATCATTGCGAAATGTCGTCAGAGTGATTTGGTCGATCACCACCGGTCACCCCCTTCGTTTCTCTTTTGATGGGGATGAAGGGAACGCCTGAAGAATGTTCCTTCAGCTCGTCTTCGAAGATCTCCGCCTGCGGCTCAGATCACGAGATCCTTTTGAGCTTCAGCAAGCAGAAAAACCGCCTTCGGCTCGGCTTTCACCCTTCGGGCGAACCTTCCGTTTTTCCGCCTGCATCCTTCATTCGCTCCCTCCTTGTTTATCCCCATCGAAACAAAGGAGAAGACCAATGGCAATCGACGGAAAAATCACCCGCACTGACGACGACGCAATCACCGGCTGGATCGCATCACTGACCTTCGACGTGGATATTACGCTCACGAAGAACCCGCACAAGGCCAAGGAAACGCACCCGGACTTTGAAATCACCACCCGCACCCCACGCAACCGCGTGATCCGCATCGGATCGGCCTGGGAGCAGACCAGCCAGAAGGGCAACGACTACCTCTCTCTGTCGGTCATGGTGAACGGCCAGCAGGTCCGCGTGAACGCCCTGCGCAGCGACGAAGACCCCGAAGGCGAATACCGCCTGGTCCCGCTGGCTGCCTAAGGCCAGCCAAGGGGCTGCCAAGGCCGCCCCCGCCACCCAGACATCGAGCAGCGGGCACAAAGACCCGAATGCCACTCACGGCAAACTCCGTCGCCTCCCTCCCGGGCGGCGGCTTTTTGCGGCGACAAACACGCAAAACATGCGAGGATAGCTTCATGAAAGACAAACCCGATCCACGGCACAATCTGCCCCAACGCCGCCTGACCGTGACGCGACGCATCGAGACGCCCGAAGGGCATACGATCCACCTGTCCGTGGGCTACGATCCGAACGAAGAAGGACGCCCGCGCGAAGTCTTCTACTCGGCAGGTTTCAAATCGGGCTCAGCTTTGGAGTTCCAGATTCAAGACGCTTGCGTCCTCATCTCGATCTTGCTTCAGCACGGCCATCGCCCTGAAGAAATTGCGAAGTCGCTTGCCCGAGCGGAACAACCGGACGGATCATTGGCCTATGCGAGTATCACTGGCCTTATCGCTGACGAGCTGGTCAAGGCGCAGCCATAGCCAGCGCTCGTCAGGCGTCGCCTTCAGCTCCGCCATCGCTCTTCACACCCACGCCCTGCAGAACGATCCGCATTTCCGCTGCCAGAAATGGCTTGATCAGCGCCAACGCTTCATCATGCGACCCCGTAAGCCATGTCTCATAGTCGTACGGTCTGAGGATCACGGGCATTCGCCCTTTGGCATGTATCGGTCGCACAAGATCATTCGCCTCGGTTGTGACCATCGTGTGCACACGGCGCGGATGCTCTGGTTCGAGAAGATCTTCGTTCTCTCGACGCCAGAGACCCGCGATGGCAAAAGGCGGGCGATCCTCTCCTTCACCCGCCAGTGCAAACCAGTAATCCGTCGCCGGCCTCTGTCCCTTCGTCTCGTTGAAACTCGTCGCCGGGACCAGGCACCGCCGCGCTAAAAAGCTGGCCTTCCAAAGACCTGACTTCATCAGCTTGTCATCGCGCGCATTGTTCCATGCGGCGGGCTTGATCGGTTTCCCGGTCCGTTTCGACACTTTTGGCGTCCGAAACCCCCATGACATTTCTACCAGCTCGCAGTTGCCGTCGTCATTGAGGGCAACGACAGGCGCGGTTCCTTTCGGATGTATGCCAGGCCGCGGTTGTGCGTTGCCCAAATGGTCCCGGCTTGCGTCCACCATAAACAACTGCCGCATCGCTTCGCTTGCCGTTGTGTTTGAATAGAGATTACACATTTTCGAACCCGATCTTACCACCCAAGAGTATCTTACCGCGTTTCATTCTGCCTTTCATCTTGTCCAAAATATTCTCGGGTGAGGCCCCTGCCCCGCCGTTCGCTGCGAGGCGAACAAATTGGAGAGATGCGGGACGAAGCGCCAATTCGCTGCACGCGCACGAATGTCTGCTATCGGAAAACGAAAACCAAGGACCGCAGCCCTTGTTCTAGATCTACGCGATCAGACATGGGTTTGAGTTCTCATCTGCGATCAGCTTTCGTAGTGAGCCAGTCTGGATTGACCCCATGAACACCGTCCGACCGACTGCAAAGGCGGGTGTGCCGATAAATCCAAAGACATCTGCAATGGCCGCTGTCAGGCGCAAGCGGCGGTCGATGGCATCTGACTGCATGTCTTCCAGCAGTCTGTCTGCATCGAGGTCAAGATTTTTGGCAATGGCCGCGATGAAGCGTTCATCGGTGACGGCGGGCGTTCGGATCAGACGCGCGTGCATTTCACGATACTGGCCCTGAAGGTCCGCTGCCAGCACTGCACGGCTGGCAACCGCCGACGCCACGCCAAGAAGTGGGAGCTGATGACGGACGATGTGAAAGGTATTAGGGTCACTCGCCGCAAGATCGGTCAAACGATCATCCATCACGCGACAGATCGGACAGGCGAAGTCGGAGAACATCGCGACTGGAACGGTGTTGCTGGATTCTTCACCAAAAAAGGCAGCGCAGGGGTTCGTCCTGACGAACTGTTCTAGTTCGTCATCGGCGTCGTTATCAAGTTCACCGGGATCGAGACCAGCAAAAATTGCCGCACCCGCTGTGGACGCACCTTCCCCCTGCAATCGTCGGAAGGGTGATAGACCAGGTATGTCCTCGAACGCGAAGTCCGGCTGTCCAAGCGATGCCAGATACGGAACGCCTTTCACCCATCCTGCTACAGCGAGGGCACCGCCAGCCAGTAAAGCCCGCCGTTTCCAGTCAGTCGTTTTTGCCATCAGCTTGCGATCCGAGCGAGCATCACGATAGCCATCCCCATCATCATCAGGTTTTCCGTCAGGCTGACAAATCCGAGAGGTACATTCGATCCACCGCCCACGCAGGCGCATTTCAATTCTCGTTTATCGATGTAAACGGCTTTGAAAACGCTGATTGCGCCGACCGTCGCGATAAAGAGCGCCGCAGGGGCCGCAAGCCAGGTCAACAACATGCCGGTCATTAGGATACCTGCTGCAGTCTCGACCCAAGGATAGACATACGCATATGGCACCCACTTCCGCGCCAGCAGATCGTAGTTGAGAAACATCGTTGAGAAACTCTCAATGTCGCGGAGCTTCTGCATCCCTAATAGGATCATTGAAACCGAAATGAACCAGCCCAGCGTTTGCCATGTGATTGCCCCAAGGAAGCCAATGGACAGCGCAAGCGCCGTGGCAGCAGCCACGGCAAACAGGTAGAGGACCGGTTTGTAAGTCTTGGCTTTCGGGTCGTAGTTGGTGAGTTTTTCGCGCAGGGCGTCGTAGCCGCCAACCCTCTCGCCGTCGATCCATATCTGCGGGGTGGTAGGTACATCATGCGCTTCCTTGAACGCATCAACCTCAGATCGTTCGCGGAACAGACGATCATCGACCTCGTAGCCGTGGCGGTCCAAGAGCCAGCGTGCCTTTTGTCCCGACGGACACAGATGGTTTGGCAAGTCCATTCGATAGAGAACGGCTGTTTTACCAGTCGCAGATGCCGCGGGGTCGGTCGTTACATCGGCAACGTCACGGGTAATTTTTGGCACGATAGCTCTCCTGATGCGTTTTGGTGAAAGCCGGTGTATCGTTTTCACGATCTTGAACTTTAGTAATATTACATATACCCCCATAGGGTATCTAAAGCAAATGTCATCTTAGGGATACAAAAAGAGGGAGCGCCACTCGTGAAAGCCAACAAAGACAAGACACTGGACCGGCTGTCACGGCTGGAAGGACAAGTGCGCGGTGTTGCAGGTATGGTCGAGGCCGACCGCTACTGTATGGATATTCTGGCGCAGACAGCGGCGATACGGTCCGCCATTCTTGGTGTTGAAAAACTGATCCTCGAAAACCATGCGGTAAATTGTGTCGAGACGGCTATTCAAAGCGGCGACCCAGAGGAACAGAGAGCCAAGTTTGACGAGCTGATCGGGCTTTTGCAGAAGGCGTCAAAGTAGCTTTTCATTCCAGGATTTGTCCGTGCTAGAGCGCGACCCACCTGTTTTGTGCTATGAAAATTCCTCTTCACAGGTTGACCGGCGGCGTGGTGATTGAAGTGAGCGTTGCCGTTGCCAGCAAGATGAGCAGAACAGCTACAGCCTCGACCTGAATAGAGCGGCGCAGATGGGGCACGGCTGCGGGTACGCCAGAGGCGAGTGCCGGAACGAACCGCCATTTGTTGAGCGCGGCCAAGGCCATCAGCCCAGACACGACGCCGAGCTTGGCAAGAAGTGTCCAACCGTAAGCGGTCGAAAGCAGGTTCAAGAGTGATCCGGTCATCAGCCATGCAAAAATCAGGCCAACAGCTATGAGCAATGCGACCGTAAAACTGGCGATATTTCCAAACTGATGAAGCAGCCTTGCTCCGTCCGGCTGGCCGACCGCGTGCCGTAAAGGGAACAGTGCGCCGATCCAAAACGCTACTGCCAGCAAATGCAGGGTCAACAATGACGCAAGCAGCCAGCGGGGATCACCAAGAGAATGACCCACAAACGTGTAGGACACAGCGATCAGTAGCGCACCGATCAGCCCGGCCGAGAGGCCGACAATACCTCTGATCAGCAATGCCACGACCAACAGTTCGCCCGCGCCGCGCCAGATCGCAGCCGCCCCAAGTGGGCTGTCCCAGACGAAGCCAAGCATCATCGGATCGACGGCTCCCGGCAGACCCATTCCGGATATGCGGGCTGCACGAATACCAAAGCGCAGAGCCAGCACCGCAAGCCCGATCATAGCTGCGACAACAGCGACTTTCCGAGCCAGTTGCCGCACATCAGCGGATGAGCTTGGAAAAACCAAAACAAATAGTGGCCCGCCCATTGCAAGAAGCGCAGCGCCATAGCCCGCCGCCTTCGAAATGATCGCCGCTATGGCCCATCCGTCGATTGGTGCCAGACCTTCCATGTCAGTCAGCTATTGTGAAACCGAACGTGCCCTGCATTGGATGGCCGTCCGAAGACAGGCCGCGCCAATCAACGGTATAGGCTCCGTCCGGCAGGTCGGCAGGTGGCAGCGCACGGAATTCTGTCACCGCGTCCATGCCGGTTTCTTGCTCGATGTTTACGTCACCATCCGGTCCGGTCAGCGTGATTGCGGTCACGCGCATTGGATCATCAAAGCGCATTTCAATAGCTTCAACCGTTGCGACCGTCGCTTCATTGGCAGGTGTGGTTTGTTCGGCCTTTGAGTGTGCAAAGGCCCCGATTGTAGTTGCGGCCAGCACGAGAAGCGCAAAGGTCATCTGTCTCATTGTCTGTTTTCCATTTCATTATGACTGGCACGGATTTCCTCCGGCCAAGTTGATTTGATATAGCTTAGCACAGCGATGATCTCTTCATCGCTCAGGACACCCTCGTAGATCGGCATGTTGGAGGCGTAGTCAGGATCATTGATCAACGCACCAACGCCGTATTTGGTCAGCTGAAACAGCGTGTCACCGTCATGGTGCCACGTGTGTCCAGTCTCATCGTGAGGCGGGGCCGGAAGCCGCCCGTCCTCACCAGCAGACCGCCAGTTGGGCTGACCTTCTAGATTGGCACCATGGCAGGAGGCACAGTTTACCTCATAGACGCTGGTACCGAGCGCGATGGTTGCGTGATCGTCGTAGCGCAAGACGACGCGGTCGGTTTCACCCGTAACATTGCTAAATGTATAGAGAGCGGCCCCAAATAGGGCCGCTCCGCCAACAGCTGTTAAAGCGATCCGGTTCACAGACCGGCCTGATAGAAGACCTCGCCATCGCCCGCATCGCCACCAAAGGCGATCACGTCATAGCGCGCAGTCGGATCATTCCCCATGCCGGGAGAGCCACTGGGCATACCGGGCACAGCAATTCCAGTGATGTCGGGGCGTTCGTCCAGAAGCTTTGCCAAAGCTTCAAACGGCACGTGGCCTTCAACGACGTAGCCGTGAACCGTCGCGGTATGACAGGCCCACATATTGCCAGGGATATCTGCATCCAGCTTAACGGACGTCAAATCTGCTGTGTCAGTCACTTTGATGTCATAGCCTTCTTGGCGGGCTAGTCCGACCCATGCGCCGCAACATCCACAGGTGGGGCTTTTTGTGACGTGCATGGTGCCGTGATGGGACATGGCCCCGTGGTCGTCCGCATGAGCCATGCCAGCCCAGCCAAAGGACGCCAACCCAAATGTGAGTGCGGCGGCGGGTGTGAAGGCCAAAAGTGTTTTGATCGGTTTCATAAGGTTTTCCTCTCGAAAGGGTGCGCCCAAGGATCTGGGCATCGGGCAGAGCCCGCTTTGATGTGATTTCTAGTCTGCGCCGCACCATTGAAAGGCACAGCAGGCATCACACTGTGCGGGGCGGATCGAGAGGGCCAGACGGTTCAAAACCGGTCAAAAGCACGCCGGATTTGCAAAACACATCCTCGCCCGCTACGGGCGCAGCGCCACTGAATGACAAAGTCGGAAGAAGAGCCAATAGTGCATGACAAGTCTGCGCGCGTTCCGTGCTGTCCTGACAGCACAAGGGTCGGGCATCTTCCATCGCTTCAACAGTCGCGTGATCATGGTCTGAAACTGGCATGTGTCCTGCGTCCATCGCATTGGTGAGCGAGGTGGAAAACGTCACTAGGACGACCAGAAGGATACGGACCAAGTACATGCAATATACCTATACGGGGTATACGTGATTTGGCAAGTCGCATGTCTGTGACTTGCTATCTTGGCAGTTCAATGACCGTGGGCATCTTTTCCCTGTGCCATCATAAAGTGATGCTCGCGGTGATGATCCTGGCTCGCCATCAGTCCAAAAAATCCAAGACCTTTGATCCGGGCCACAACAGCCGGAATTTCACTGGTCACCCTCAGCTCGATCCCATCATTCGTTTCTGTTGCGTCGACCGTCCAGCGATCATCGCGGGCAAGCTGTGCGGCGTGGGCAGGAACCATACGCCGAAGCGTGGCGATAGTGTCCGCATCGCCTGTGGCGATTGCACTGATCCCGTCCGGTAGGTCAGTTTCAATGACAACTGCGTCCATGACCAAGCGGTCCATATCGACCAAATGCGCCCGCAGCCCGGCCAGATCAACTTGCGCCCAATCCGTGTTCGGGTCGGCTTCCAACACGCGCACGAGTTCGGAAAGAGCCGCAAAAGCGCCTTGGCCGGGTTCGGACAAAGCAGCACCAGTCATTGCCTGTTCCTGCTGATGCGCAGAATGATCCATGCCATCACTGTGCCCTGTATGACTGGTTTGCGCGATTGCGAATGCCGCGCCGCCAATCAAAACCGTTGCAGTGAGAATTATCTTTGTTCGCATGTTCGCCTGCCTTTCAATTTACAATTACAGACTATCCGCGACGCTTTATCAGCTATATGATTTCTATCATGTTGCAGTGGCTTGATATTTTCGACGCCGCACCTGTCCGTAAGGTTGCGAAAGGTGGACCGGTGTTTCGCCAGGGAGACCGTGTGCTGTCTATGTATCTGGTGCGATCCGGGACGGTCGCGCTGGAGCGTCCAATGACGGATGGCATCGCGCTGACGCTGCATATCGCCAATGCTGATATGGCTTTGGCCGAAGCATCCTTGTTTGCAGATACTTATCACTGTGATGCAGTTGCACGTACAGACGCCGAAATTGCCAGCCTGCCGCGCGCAACGTTTCTGGCCGAAATCCGAGACTACCCAGACGCAGCCCTAAGTCTCATTGAGACACATGCCAAGGAAGTGCAGGCGCAACGGACGCGAATTGAAATCCTGCGATTGCGGCGGGTGGCTGAACGGCTGGACGCTTGGTTGGATTTATACGGCGAACCGGCCAAAGGAGAGTGGATCAATGTGGCCAACCAGATCGGTGTATCTGCTCCGGCACTTTACCGGGAACTGGCGAAAAGACGTGACTAGCATAGTCGTTTTCGTTCGACAGAAAAACTGGATTTTAGTGCTCGCGGTGGCACAAATCGTGGTCGGCCAGTGACGCTAATACATAGCAGTCTTCCGACACGCCTTCACCGTCGCAGCCCTTTGATATCCGACTGAGTTCCTTCTCAAGCGTTCTGAGACGTTTAATCTTGGCACGTACCTGTTCGAGTTGAGATGTGGCAATGTCAGTTGCAGCCTCGCACGACCGATCTGGGTGATCTTGCAGTTCAATCAATGACGAAATCGCTTCAATGGAGAACCCAAGATCGCGGGCATGTCGGATGAAACTCAGCCGCTCCAACCCTGCTTTGTCGTATCGCCGCTGATTGCCTGATGTGCGCTCAGCTTCGGGCAAAAGCCCCATTTCTTCATAGTAGCGTATGGTCGGCACCTTGACCTTCGTGCGCTTTGAAAGCTCGCCGATAGAAAACATAAAGAAACCTCTTGAACCTCTAGCTACTAGAGATTGTATATGAGTTGGAACGACAAAAGAAGAGTTCAAAATGTCCCACAATTATTTAACTGAAACGCCGCTCCTAGACTACCAGAACCCCGCCATAAAGGCGCTCATCGCACAACGCGGATGGGCAGCGCTGGCAAAAGGCGAACGTATCGGCGCAGCCTATGACTTTGTGCGCGACGACGTCTTGTTCGGCTACAATTCTGACGATGCCTTGCCCGCCTCAAAGGTGCTGGCGGATGGTTACGGGCAGTGCAACACCAAGGGCACGTTGCTCATGGCGTTGCTGCGCGCCTTGGGCATCCCTTGTCGGTTTCGCGGCTTTACTATCGACAAAGGGTTGCAACGTGGCGTGGTGCCAGAGCTGGTTTATCCGCTTGCGCCACGCAACATCATCCACTCATGGGTAGAGGTACAGTATCGCGGAGAATGGTTAGAGCTTGAGGGCTTCATTCTGGATCAGGGCGTTTTGACGGCGCTTCAAGCCGCGTTTCCAGAGCGTTCTTCGCTTTGCGCCTACGGAGCTGGGACCGATTGCCTGCAAGCGCCGAACGTCGCTTGGAGCGGTCAAAGCACTTATATCCAAAAGACGGGGATCAATCGGGATTTTGGGGTCTTTGATAGCCCAGATACGTTCTATGCAGACCATCGGCAACTTACTGGATTTCGCGGGCTAGTCTATCGACTGGTCATTCGACATTGGATGAACAGACGGGTTGCGCAGATGCGTGCGGGACGTGTCCCGACGATACCCGGTGGGGACAAAAACCTTGTGCCTGCCAAGTCCATTTCGATGGAAAAGGAGGCCGTGTGATGGCTGGTTGTTGCGGACATGACGCGAAGTTTGACGGCGTTTCAGATGATTACAAAAGACGGCTCTGGATCGTAATTGCCCTCAACGCGACAATGTTTTTTGTCGAGATGACAGCAGGCCATCTGGCCAAGTCTCAAGCTTTGCAGGCCGACGCGCTCGACTTTGCGGGCGATGCGCTGACCTACGGAATTTCTCTTGCGGTCATCGGGGCCTCGCTTCGCGCGCGAACGAATGCGGCTCTGTTCAAAGGCGTCAGCCTTCTGTTGATGGGCCTTTGGGTGTTCGGATCGACGGTTTACCACGTCTTCTATGCTGGCGTGCCCACCGCAGAGATCATGGGCTTTGTCGGCTTTCTTGCGCTGCTCACCAATCTGGCGAGCGTCTTGCTGTTGGCTCGTTACAAAGATGGGGATGCCAACGTCCGGTCGGTCTGGCTGTGTTCGCGCAATGACGCCATTGGGAACGTCGCCGTGATGCTTGCAGCACTTGGTGTGTGGGGCACGGCAACGGGTTGGCCTGACCTTATCGTGGCAACCATCATGGCCGGATTGTTCCTGTCATCTGCCTTCCAAATCGTACGCCAAGCCTTGAAAGAGCGACGCGAAATGACCCAGAATGAACATGAGGCTGTATGATGCCGTCTGTCTTAGTCTTCACCGGCCTTATGATTGCAGCAGCTACGTTTGCAACGATGCTCTGGTCCATCGCATATCCTAACCGCCGGTTTTGGCCGCCAAAGCGCTATACCATGGCCACCCCTATTCTGGTTTGGGTTCCGACATTCACCCTCTTTGGGATCCTGATTGCCCTCGGCGTTATGGAATGGGGAAGCCTGCCAATCCCAATTTTCTTGCGGTTTGGCGTAGGCGTTTTCCTGATTGTCGCGGGAAACGTGGTTGTTTGGTCAGAAGCTGCAAAGTTTGGTGTTGCCCAGACTGGCGGTGCAAAAGGATCGCTTCGAACAAGAGGTATGTACCGCTATTCCCGCAATCCACAATACGTGGCGGATATCGCAATGATTATCGGCTGGATGATGCTTTGTGCATCGTCAGGGGCTGCACTTGTCGGCTTAGCTGGAATTATCGTTCTCATAGCTGCGCCCTTCGCCGAAGAGCCGTGGCTTAAAGAGCAATATGGATCAGCGTTTAAGGACTACAAGGCGAAGGTCAGACGGTTCATTTAGTCAAATGGCTAAGTGCAAAAGCAGACCTTCGCCATGGTGCGGCATTTTGGTAGGTCAGGGCTCTTCTTCCTCTTTCGCTGCGATCAGCGTGAAGGTCAGCTTTGCCGATTTTCATGAAATTGGGTCGGAGCGTGACGTAAAGGTCAAAGCCATCTGACGTTCAACAGATCCGGTATTTCCTGGTCCCTTGGGGTTCGGTCAGGCCAAACGTCACAGCGGGACGTCGGCGGCAGGGATGCCGCGACGCGCAAGTGAAATTGACGGGGCCGTGCGCTCGCCTTCGGCTGATCACGACGAGGCCGTAGGCGACTGGCGCGATCTACCGGTTGGCAGCTTTGCCAGTTCCGGCATCAATGTGCCGACCGGCTATTGCATCTATTGGAAGCCAATGGCCTAACAAACTGATAAGCCCTTGAGACAAGGCCTTATCGCATAAAACATCCTTTCGAGGAGGCGTGCAGCACCGGGGGCCGAAAGCCCCTTCCCCGCTATCAAAGAGGCATCCGCTATGCTTGTGAACTTCTACACGCCGCGAGGCGACGACCACGAGTTGATCCATGCAACCCGTCTCGACATTCTGGGGGCATTGCCACGGGTGGGAGATGAAATTCACATAGACGATTTTCAGGGCGTCGTCGGCGTTGTTCGATGGCGGATCAACGACGGCAAGCAGCTTGTCGCCGTTATGGTTGATGAGTTCGCCCTAGACACTGCCAAACCTTCTTAGCCCCGATAAAACGCCTCGTTATGATCGAGCCATTGGCGCATTTTTTCTAGGTGCGATCTGACTTGGTGCATAGTCTCGCGCACCGTCCAAAATGTGCCGAAGGCGCACACGGCTAACACCATATAGAATGCCCGATTTGTGAGCCATGAAATGTCCCACATCACATAGGCCAACATGGCAATGACCACGAAACAGCCAATCAGCAACGACGAAAGAACCGCGCGGGTTCTGTGTCGATAGGCTTCTGTCAGCAGTTGATCGTGGCCGCTGGCGAGGATTGGTTCAACAACACGCCCCTGCCAGTCCTCATGCGCGTTTCTTTGAGCGACCACTCGCTGGCGAAGTTCAAGCAAAGATCGAAGGGGGTTCCTCATAGGTCCAGTGTACCATAGCCGTGTCGAATTCACACCGTCCGTCTTTGTTTCGACGCGATCACGGCGAGCTTCGCCGATGATCACGCTTTTGCACCAACGCTTGAGATGGTCCTGACAATTCAAACTAAGCGCCCAAGTTTGGTCCCAATCCCGGCAAGCGCATTCGCGCTTAATGCCGGATTGTCATCCAAACATTTGGAGCTGCCCCATGACATCTGCGATCATCTTTGGTTCTATCCTCGCCGCCGCCTTCATTGTTGAGATGCGTCAGCATCCCTCCCCTGGGTTTTGGCGCTAAGGCCAGACCTCCATGTCGTCGAGGTAGGCTTGTCCGGCTTCAAGGATCGTCACACCGATGATGGGCTAGTCGAGGGCCGCTTGCAGGTTGATCCATCCGAGCCGTTCGGCCTGTTGCGCCCCAGCTAGGATTTGATCGTCGCTTAGGTCAGCCATGAATTCATGGGCTTTCATCTTGCCAAAAATATCCTCGGGGGAGCGCCCGAAGGGCGCGGGGGCAGACAGCCCCTCCCTACCTATACGGACCACGATACGGTTCCCCAATAAGCTGGATATGCGGGCATCCCAAGATGAAGCTGGTCGCGGCGTGCAGCGAACGGAAATAGATGCAATGTGCTTTGCTCGCTGACCATAGTGTATGGGGTTTGCTGGCATAGTTCCCGGTCCCGACATGGCGTTGCAGCCATTGTCGGGTCAGCTCGTTTGTCGCGGGGTCTGCGCGCACGCTGAGACGGACAGGGAATTCCCGATCCATGATGTCGTAGCGGTGTGGTGATTTACTCCCCATTGCGGAGAACATAAGCAGAACACATAGCGTTGATCCAGAGGGCAATGCGATCTGCGATCACGCCCAACCTGGTCCCTTGGGGTTCGGACAAGCCGAACGCCACTGCGGGACGTTGGCGGCAGGGATGCCGCCGGATTTAAGCGAAATAGACAGACCCGTGTTGTCGGCTGCGCCTCCTGCCCGCGCCAGTCCGTCGATTTCGCTCAATTCCTCCCAATCCTTCCTTTCATCGCATTCGAGGTTTCAGGAGCAGGCGCATTCGCGCTGTCCCTTAACCCCGATCCATTGGGCAACAGACCCAAGCGACACCGCAAAGGAGAACCGTCATGTCGAAATATGATGTCTATACGGAAGTCACAAACCAGATCATTGAGGCACTGGAACAAGGTGTGAAGCCGTGGGAATGCCCGTGGCAGAAGAACGCCGCTGCCCTGCCATTGCGGGTCACCGGAGACAGCTATCGCGGGATCAACCATGTTCTGTTGAACCTAAAAGCATGGGCGCAAGGCTATCGCAATCCAGTCTGGATGACGTTCAAGCAGGCAAAGGACTTGGGTGGAATGGTGCGCAAGGGCGAGAAGTCATCGCTTGTGGTCAAATATGGCACGTTCGAAGCGAAGGACGAAGCACCGGAAGGCGGGATGGAGGCCAAGACGCGGGGGTATCTGAAAGCCTATCGCGTGTTCAATGTGCAGCAAATCGACGGGCTGGACGATCAATTCCCGACACCTGACGAGGCCGAGCCGCTGGCAACGCGGCCTATTGAGCAGCTTTCGCACATTGCCGCCAACATGGTCGAGAGTATGGGCATGGGCTATGCGGAAGGTGGGGACCGGGCATGCTATGTCCCGTCTTTGGATAAGGTTCACATGCCCGAACTGCCGAAGTTCAAGGCGGCAGAGTTGTTCTATTCAACGCTTTTTCATGAGTTGTCCCATGCCACAGGTCACAAGCGCCGGTGCGACCGTACGAAGGATAAGGCCGGGTCCAAGTTTGGGAATGCGGTCTATGCGATGGAAGAACTTGTTGCCGAAATATCATCGGCAATGGTGGGTGCGCAGCTTGGTTTTCAACCGGGCCACATCGAGGACAGCGCGGCTTACGTTCAGTCGTGGTTGAAAGTAATGCGCGACGACAAGCGTGCTATTGTCAAAGCAGCGGCGGCGGCGCAGCGATCTGCGGATTATCTCATGGAGAAAGCTGGAGAGATTGCAGAGGTCGCTTAGGCCCCTGCCCTACCGTTGCAGCGGAGGCTTGTTTTTCAGATGCAGGTGAAGGCTGGCGCGTCGCCCAGGTTCATTGCCCGGGTTGTGTCCCCTACGGTTAACTCAACACGTTGCGTGTTGCGCAGGCCCTCAAGGATCGGATGCCAGACGTTTTCAGCCAGGTCACGCTTTGCCAACCTTCCATGGACAAGTGGTGCGGTGATCGTCTGACCGTCGGGAAAGGCGAGCGTGGCCATTGTGGTCAAATCGGAGTCTCCCCCCAACACGATCAGAACCATGCTTTCGGTCCCGCCATAGACACGGTTGGGATCGCAGACGAGGCGGATGGTGGCCCCATTGTCTGTGGTGGAATATAGATCAAGACCGCGCGTAAAATCATGTTCCCATGCCACGGCGGGTGTCGCGGCAAGGGCAGCGATGAGCATAAAAACAAGGCGGTTTTTGAAACGCATTGGCTGACGTCCTTTCGGAGCCAATTTAGCATTTTTTCAGCGAAATTGGAAGGTCACGCGTCTCGTTCAGCGGCGAGAACCCACTTACTTTGCCAGATATCAAAGGTGGCAAATAAAGTGCCCTGCGGGTCGAGGATCTTCAACGTGCTAGAGGTCTCTTTATTCAGCATGTAAGACGCCCCAAACACCCGGAGGGTTTCGGGTGATGGCGAGTAGACAACGCCGACATCGACGGCGTCATCCTCGCTGCGCATGGAGAACATATCAGTCATAATCGTAAATCACGTCCTCTCGCACGATATCATCTTTCCATTTCGGTGTTCGCGCCCCGGTGTTCCATTCATAAAGATATCCTATGATATCCCGCGTTTTGGCATCGAGAATGCGGGCTACGGCTTTTCCTTCAATCTTCCGTTTTCGCATCATGATCAAATCCTTTCGCGATGCGGTTGGGTTTTGCGCCCCCTTCCGCCAGTGGCGAAGCCTCGGCTGAACTGACTAGCCGAATGGCCTCATGCCATTCGACTGGACAGAGCAGAGAGGGCGCAGCCCGTCCTGCGTCCGGAGACGGATCGAAGACAGGGGGCCAGAGGGCAAAAAATTGGGGGACCGCGCAAAGCGTGGGGGAGCCGATTTTCTGTCCGGAGGCTGGCGCGCTTGCGCGACATCACAACCCCTGTTGAGAGCCGGGACCGGATGGCAGGCGGATCAAGAAAAGGAAAAGTGCCGACGCGCCTAGAGCGAAGCGGAAGGCGTGTTGTCTTTATTCAATGCAATACCGCGTTTCACGCGGTGTTTCTGTAGTTATTCTCGGGATAGCTCTTGCAGAACTTCTTCCAAGCATTTCCAGAATAACGGTTCAAACTGCCCTCGTAACATCGCCGTGTCAGAAGATAGCCCATATGGATCATTCTCGGCGCGCAGATGATCAATCAAGTCCGTGTTGATCCGTTTTGTTGTCTGGTAGCCGTCGCGGATTGGTAGGCGGTCAGCATCCGGCTTCTCGATGAACTCACGTTTTGGGTCGAAGAGCTGGACGGCTTTGCGCCCTGCTAAGCGGATTGGAACTTTGCGGTCGATCCCTTTTGCGGCAAGGTCGTCTATTGCAGCGCCGTGCGCGCGTGTGATTGCTGCCGTTAGATGAACCTCCCGCGTAGCGCCGGATTGCGCCGGTGTTGCGGGTTCGTGAGACTTTACCTTGGGCTTTCGTGTGGCATTGGGCTTTGGTGCGGGCGCTTCGGTCTTGCTATGGCGTTTTAGGCCTTGGTCGCTCTCGATCTTCTTTGGGGCGGCCTGGGCTTTGGCTGCGATAGCTGTAGGTGTGGTCTCGGACGGTTGATCAGACTTTCTCGGTAGGTTTGAGTGATACTTCGGGTCACTACCCTTGATGGCCGTTCGTTGCTTGCGGGGCATTATGTGGCCTCCGTTACTTCTTTGAGGATGGCGGCAGCTTCGTCTAAGGCTTCGTCAAAATACTTGGCATGTATGCGGCCAAGCGGATTAATCCCACTGCGTTTGGTTTGAGCGATTGTGTGTAACAATCCTTCTTTCGATGCTTCGCGGTGCTGTTTGCGTGACATGAAGAAATGCGAAACAACTGGAAATTCATCAAACGCCCGGTCTTCGAATTCGAGTTCGGTTTTGCTCTGCTTGGCGGGTACATCAGAAAGGACGACGTGAAAGGATGGGAGCGCTTCGGGGTCTTCGGCGCGGTCGGCAAGGCCTTTGTACCATTCGAATGTGTCGTTGGTGCTTTTCCAATCATCCATGCTTAGTTTCATTGGAAGGATGATAACGTCACTAGCAGCAGCCAGATCATCGGCCCAGGCCCCTGCCGCGCCCATCGTATCCACAAAAATGTAGTCAACATCACCAGCTTCGTAGGCTTGGTCAGTTCTTGTGCCAAGCTCGTCTGAAAATTCTAAATGCTCGACGACCAAAAGAGGATCATTGATCCCCAGCGTTGTGGCCCAATTCATCATTCCTTGTTGTGGGTCGGTGTCAAAGATGATGCAGCGCTTTCCGTCGCGCATGGCGGCACTTGCGAGTGCGCGGATCAGTGTCGTTTTTCCGGCACCGCCCTTCCGGCTCATTACCGCGACGACCTTCATGTCTTCATTTGCCATCTGCTTTGCCTCAGTGTTGGTTGTTTAGTGTAGGTTGTCAGCGGAACGCGGTACAGTGTCAAGTGTGCAGTAACTACTGTGTAGTGTATAAGTGCAGAGGTGCAGTGACAGAGGTCAGCGGCATAGTGTTGGTTGCCAGTGAAGCAGTGTCTGAGGTAAGCGGAACGCGGGCCAGTGTCGGAGGCGCAGTGTAAAAGGCACAGTGTCGAAGGCACAGTGTTGAAGGTATAGTGCATTAGGTAAGATGTAACATGTTCAAGGTATCAGGCATAGTAGCGGAGGTGCAGTGCATAGTGTGCAGTGTATGTTGTTCAGGCATCTTACTAACCATTTGGGCGGTTTGGCAGTGGCAGCTCGGTGTCGCGGACTGCGGTTGAAGTCGAAATGCGCTCCTGGAGCGGCACAGAGCGACCATACAGCCCGAACTCGCGTTTTTATAGAGTAGAGTGGCCGAAGACGAGTTGAGGCCCTGTGTGGACCATTTTTGGACTTTCGGCCGTCATCTTCGGTTTTTGGGCTGGTCTCGCCGTGGCCTCGACGGCCTTGCTTCTATGAAGCTCGGCGAGAAACGGAATAACAGATAACATTACAATAATAAGGCATTGTATTCACGACCGCATTATTGTAACAACATCAGTTATGATGATGGCAGGAAATAGGGGTTCTTTGTTCTTATGCCCAAAGGTCGCATCCTCACTGAATCTGAACGCCTCGTGATTGCCGGCGAAGCGGCAAAAGGCGTTGGGAAGCAGCACCTTGCGCAGCGTTTTGGTGTGACAAGGCGAACAATCGACTACACGATCAAACGGGAAAAAGATCGACGCCGTGACACGGGCATTCGAACCGCTGCGGCAAGCGTCACAGTGACCCCAGACGAAATGAACGCGTTCGATGCGGTACTTGCGAAGCATGGTTTCGGTAGTCGAGCGGATGGATTGCGAGCGTTGATGCAGGCGTCCAGTGGCATTTTCGTGCCGGATGAACATCTTTCCAGCGACCTTATGAGCTTCCGTGCGGCGCTCAATCGTGTCGGAAACAACATCACCCAGATTGCGCGTCGGATGAATGAAGCGAAGAAACGGGGGATGCCCGCGCCCTGGTCTGACAGGCAGTATGAGGAAGTCCGCTCGCTTGCGGGTATGATTTTGGAGATGGGCGACCAGATTGATTTACTGGTCAGACGTCGGAATTCTGTCATGGCCGTGACGGTCGATGATGTGTTGAGGGAGTTTGCTTTTGGCACGGAATAGCGCAGTCGAGGCTGTCACAGGCGAGGTTTTCCGCGAAGGTTGGGACCGTGTTCGCGGTTCTATGCAGGGATTGAACAGTAAGAAGGCTGGTCAGCTTTACCGGGCGGCGCGGGGACATCGAGCGGCGGTGTTTAAAGCGATTAAGAACGGCGGGACGCACATCAAGGGCCAGCTGAGCAATCAGCTTTCCTACATCACGCGCGACAACAAGCTCTCACATTTCGTGGATAGCCGCGGGACATTCGACGGCAAGACGAAGTTCGAAGACAAGGACATCAAGAAGCTCACGGATCGGTTTGCGGAGCGATGGGACAGTGGTTTCCGGCCCAAGATGGGAAACACAACGCACATGCTCATGTCGTTCCCTAAAGGCACGAAGTCTGAGGACGTTCGCGACACTGCGTCGGATGTGTGTGAGCGGTTCTTTGAGACGGACGAGGGCCACTTTGACTATGTGATTGCCGTTCACAAAGATCGAGACCACCCGCACGCCCACATTGTGTTGAACAGGCGGTCGCAGGAGGGTGAGTTTTTCTACCTGGGCCGGGATCATCGCTTTAACTATGACGATTTCCGCCTCGCGATGGTCCAAGAGGCTGAAAAATATGGCGTAAAGCTGGAGGCTACGCGCCGAATAGATCGCGGTGAGGTACACTATCCACCGAGAACGAGAGAGATCTATGCGGTCAAGGAAGACGCTGAGAAGGGCGTCATTCGTGAGCCAGCGCCGCGCGAGCGTGTCGGCAGAGATTTGGCCCGCACGTTGGCCGAGATTGCCAGCACGAGGATTGTTTATCATTCGCTTGCCGTAGAGGCGTCTCAGGACAGTCGAGAAGAAATTGCGCAAGCCCTCCAAAAGGCCGCCGCGCTTTTGGGTAAGGGATCACAAGTCGAACAAGATGGAGATGTATACATGGGAGCCGTTGAAGACTTTGACGATCTGAGAAGCCGGTATGCCGACACTGTAGGAGAAGTGCAGGCGCGGATTGCGGGTCTTCCTGAAGGAAAGAGGGCGCAGAAGGAGCGCGAGTTGAACCAGCTTCAGGCGGGTGTTCGGCGTATGCAGCCCCTTGGGCTTCGATCTGCGACGCTTGAGCAAAAGCCGTCCGAGGGCGGCATCTATTCAGAGATGAACATCAATAGCGAGCTTGCTGGTCGCTTGCATGACGGGACGACGCGGGCGCAGATCGACAATGCCCTGCGCGGCACTGGGATTAACGCTGAGACAGTCGTGAACCGGATCGAGACCGGCGCACCGAATGCAGCCCTTGAACGTCAGTGGGTGGCCGATGATCTTGCGAAGGTGGCAGAGGCGCAGGGTTTGAACCTTGAGCGCAAGGTCGATCTTGAAGCGGCGCGCGAGCGGTTGAACCAAGTGCATGTTGAGTTAGGCGTGACGCTAGAGCGTGCAGAGGTGCTGCGTGATGACGGTGTGATTGAGGAAGCGCGGGAAATTCGTTTCCACTTCGATCAAGAGCAGTTTGACGACGCGGCGCGTGCGATCCGGCAGGAGTTGCGAGGGCAGGGGGTCAACGAGGCACAGCTTGAGGCTCGTGCCGTCGAGATTGAAAACCGTACGTTCGACCGGATCGAGGCAGAGCAACAATCCTATCTCGAAACGCGGCCTGAAATTCTGTCTGATCCTGGCGCGGTCTATCGCACCGACGAAGAGGGCAGGGGCCGCATCACGGATCAGCAGCTAGCAGATCGGCTTGATCGGGAGATTGAGGTCATCCTTGACCGTGCGCCAGCCAATCAGAGTATTTCCGAGGCCGTCGCGTCTGATTTCAAGGACCGCTACGCCGACATGCCGGATCACGTCGCCCGAGGCTTGGGTGATACCTATGAGACCAGCTTCCGTTTGAATAACGAGCAGGAGTTGCGAGAGGCAGAGATTGAAGCTGCTGAAACCGCGACAGCCCGTGAGCAGGCGCTATACGCGCGCAGGCTGGACAACGGGATCGCGCGGGCCGAGGCCGATGGTATTTCAACGGCAGAACGGCGCGAGCTGGTGTCTGAGATTGAGACGAATGTGCGGGAAGGTGCAAACGACGGTGACCGGGCCTATGCCGATGACCGGTTTGAGCAACTGGTGATCGAGCGTGACCGGCTTGAAGTCAATGGGGCAAGCGTCCAACAGCGCGTGGCGCTTGCGACAGAGTTTTCCGCGCTATCTGCTGCGCGCCAGAGCGGCCAGCTTACTGCCGATGAGGCGCAGCGGGCGGATGTGTTGTTGCATGATACAGCGGATCGCTATGGCATCCAGATGCGTGACGGGTTGGTTCGTGAGGACACCCGTGAATTCCAAGACTGGCAAACGAATGACCCAGAGGGTGAGCGTGCAATGGCTGATCGCTTTGAGGCGGAGCGGTTGGAGCGGTTCGATGCAGACATGACCCGCGTTCAGGGTAGCGTCACGGCGGAGCGTGGCTTGCGTGCGATGGAGATTGATCAAACCAGCTTGGATCGGATGAGTTCGCGGGTGCGTGACGAAATCATGGCTAAAAACTCAGACACAGAGAGTTTCGATCAACGCTATGACCGCGCGGAAGCTATGGCCGCGAGTGGTGCTATCGAACAGACTGCGCGCGCTCGCATACTGCAAGAGCGTGAAGAATACTTCAGTCAAAGACCGGAGTTGGCAGCGGAGCGGGTTCTGCCATATTCGGATCTTCCCTTCGGCGCGAAGATCGAGGACCGCGAGCGCGTTGAGCAAATCAGTCGCGAAGTGGATCGGGTTTCGGCCGTCCGCGATACCCGTGGCGACGTTTCAACAGCCGTCGCCGATGACTTCCGCGCCCGCTACCCCGACATGCCGGACCATTTGGCCCGTGGCCTTGGCCGGACGTATGAAATCGCGAGTGAAGCAAGGGACAGGGAGTCCGTCCGTGAGTATGCGGAAAATCGCATCGAGAATGAAGAAATCCGACGCGTGGTCGAGCATGAGAGGTCCGACGATGTGTCGCCGTCGCTGGCAACAGACGAACAGCGTCTCAGCTATCGTGAGCAGATCGAGCAAGAGCTTGATGACGAGCAGATCGAGCGCCTGCGTGACGGCGACAGTGACGCCTTGGAGAACGTGTCCGACGAGAGGCTAGACCGGCTCTACGCGGCGAAAGCCTATCTTCAATCAGACGCTGCAACGGCGAATTCGGAAGCCTATCGAGAGGTCGTACAGGAGATTGCGGAAGAGCAATACGAATTGCAGAAAGACCGGTTGGTCGACTCTGAGCGCGAAGGAGGGCCAGTCCATGGGTAAGGGTCGCATCGCATTTGGCGTGTTTCTATTGACGCTGGTGGCTATCGCCATTGGCTATGTTGTGTCTTCTGCTGTCCTGACATTCAAGGATTTGGGCTTTCAGGCGGACATCGACTTTTTCCATCTGGCTGAAAACTACTTCTCTCTACGTGACTATCGCCCGGACGACTTCCGCCTTGTGAACCTCATTATGGCCGGTTTCGGGATTGGTGGCTTGTTAATGAGCATTGCGGTGTCGGGGTCGGCGCTGACGAAATTCGGGCTGACCCATTGGCAGAAGATGGGTGAAATGTCGAAGAACGGGTTTTTTGGCAAGCCAGGCACAGGCTTCATCCTTGGGAAGCTCACCAAGCCGAAGCGCAGAGGCAAGTATTTGGTCGCAAAGAAGTTCCCCCACGCCCTGATCGTCGCACCGACGGGGCGTGGTAAAACGACAGGCTTTGTCATTCCCAATCTTTTGACGTGGGAGGGTTCAGCCGTGGTGCTGGATGTGAAAGGCGAGTGCTTCGAGGCGACGGCACGGCATCGGCACGGGAATGGCGACAGGATCTTCCGTTTTGCACCTACTGACTTCGAAGACCGGCGAACGCATCGCTACAACCCGCTTTTGCGCATTTCTGAGCTAAAGGACCCGTCGCAGCAACAGATGGAGTTGCAGCTTCTTGCGTCGCTGTTCTTGCAGAACGAGAACGACCGTGTTCAGGGGCTTTTGAAAGGCGGTATCGACCTGTTCGTTGCTGCCGGTCTGTTAGCCTTCCAGCGTAAGAACCCCACGCTTGGCGAAATCTACCGCATCGCCGCATCGGGCGGGAACAAGCAGAAGGAATATATGGCGCGCGGTGTTGAGGTTGAGAACGAGGCCGCAAAGCTGATTTTCACTCGGCTTGCATCGACCAACAACGACACGCTAACATCCTATGTCTCTCTCTTGATGACATCGGGCCTGGACCAATGGCAGAACCCAGCCATCGACGTCGCGACACAGGTGTCCGACTTTGATTTCCGCAAGATCAGGAAGGAGCCGTTTAGCGTCTATTTGGTCGTGCAGCCCCTGATGCTAAAACCTCTGGCACCACTGATACGATTGTTTTTCTCGGACCTTCTGGCGTCGATGCAGGACAAGGAGCCGGGGCCGGATGAACCATGGCCCGTCATGATCATGCTCGATGAGTTCAACCGCCTTGGCAAAATGCCCATCGTGGTTGAGAGCATCGAGACGTTGCGGTCCTATAAGGGGCACCTGGCCATCGTCACTCAGACGATCCCGGCGCTGGACGAAATCTATGGCGAGAACACCCGCCGCGCCCTACAGGGCAACGCCGGTGTGAAGCTCTACCTCACGCCATCGGATGAAAAGACAGTCGAAGAATTGAGTAAGGCCGTGGGTAAGACGACGAAGAGTGTGGTCACGCGGTCCCGCGCGATTGGCAAGAACCCGTTCGAGGGTCGCAGCCAGTCGGTGAGGACGGAGGAAGTCTCATTGCTTCCGGAGGACGAAGCCAGGCGTTTGCCGCTTGAAGAAATCGTTATGGTGATCGACGCGCAAATGCCGGTCCGGGCAAGGCGCATTGAGTATTTCAACGATCCGTATTTCAAGCGCATTCACGGAGAGCAGACCGGGGATCTTCCTTTCCCAGAGAAGGAGGTCGCCACATCGCTGCCTGCGCCGGACGAGGCCGAGCACGAAGACAAGCCAGAGGTCGCGGCCGCGGTTGAAACGCCGGCACCCGCGCCTGAGCCGCGGGTACCGGCGCCTGCATCGCCACAGGCTGCGACGCCGGCTGCACTGCCCGAGCAAGGGAAGCTGCCAATTGAGCCTGTTGATCGGCCTGCGCCAAAGCGCGAGTCCATTCAAAGAGCAGCATTGGAGGACACAAGTCGGCCTACAATTCGCACGTCGAAGCGGAAACGGGCAAAAACCATTGTCGCCGTCGATGCGGATCAGCAGCGCCAGATCGAGATGGACCTTGCCACGCAAGTGGAGTTGAGCCTTGAAACTCCAACGGATGCCGATGTCGCCGAGCTTGGCGGCATGATGGATGGCTTGGAGCAGTTGAGGGACAGTATGCCCGCAGTCGAAGATACAGACGGAGCGATCAATCCTGTTCCGCCCTTTGCTGCAGAGCAGGAGCGGCAGTTTGCTCAGGACCTCGCCAACGGACATGCGCGTGTCCAGCGAGGCGAGGACGGTGAATGGGAGCGTGTTACATCTGAGGGCACCGAGAAGTTGGGTTATCGCGATGAAGGCAGCGCCGTTAAAGCATGAAAGGTGACCTAGGATGAACTACGCGAGTTGCGCGAGTTCAATGAGGAACGCGGTGTTGATTCCAATGGTCAGGGTGGCATGAGAGAGTAGGGGCTTCGGCGCTCAATGCAACGTACGCGGAGGGTGATCGAGCAGGATCACGCTGAAACCTTCGGGCGATGAAGGAGGTTCCACGAGCAGGAAAATCTCAGGCGATCCTTCCTTCTGATAAAGACAACGGAACTTTCCGAGGTGTTCTCCCTCGTGCGTAATCTGATCGTAGTGGCACGAAAAACTCTGACCTTCGTTCTCCCATGTAGCCAATCCGGACGTTGTGATCAGCGAGAGCGGCATGCCGTGGAGCAAGATAAGGTATTGGTCGACTACAATCTGTCCTAGGTCCATAGCAGGCCTTTCTTGGAAGGAATGACGGCCCGCTTTGCGGATCGTCGAGTGTATTAGGCAGGCAGGATTATCGACCGATGCGCCGGTTGCGGTCCATCTGGGCCTGATAGTCGGGAGCGGTGCCCGCATTCGGATTAGAAGGGCCAGTGGTATTCGCCGGTTGTTGTTGCGCCGGCTGGCCGTAGCTGTTGCGAACAGGCATTGGATCAATTCCCACCATCGAGCGAGCGCGGAGCGCGGCATATTCAGCACCGCTTGCATTGCCCATTAGGTAGCGGTTTCGTGCTTGGGCGGAGCCGAAAGCAGCGCGGCCAAACGCATAGGTACCTCCAAGTCCACCAGAGATGGCGGGCATCATTATGTTGCCTGAAACGGCGCGAACAATGAACGGCGTCGCAAGGATGAATCCTTTCGCCATCAGTACCATCATGAAGAACGGCACGAGTGCGCCGATGTTGGGTGCAGCGGTGGGATCACCAAGCTCGCCGAGCAAGGAGGCGGAGACGCCCGTGATAGTCGAGAATACACCCGCAATAATGATGGGATACATTGCGAAAGAGACCACAGCGGTTAGCCATCGAGCAAAGTAATCCTTCGTCACATCAAACAGCGTCAAGAAGATCATGATTGGGGCGAGACCGAGAAGAAGTGCGATCATCAGACGGGATGCGACCATAAGGAAAGCAGCGAGCGCCCCGAGAAGCGAGAGCAGGAAGACTCCCAGGTTGGAAAGAATGGCACCGGCCATCCAGTTCAGTTCTTCACCGGCTGCGTTCAAGTAATCGCCAAAGCGAGCGATCATCCTGTCAAATTCTTCGGCATAGGTACCCGAGGGCCCTGGCGCGCCGCCACCGACAGCCGTGATAAGCGATCCTGCGATGCTGTCGATGCCGCTTAGTATAGCGGTAGAGAGGGCGTTGAATTGGGTCCAGTTTTGGGCGAATATTCCGATTAAGACAATCTTTACACCTAACCAAAACGCTGCGCGACCGTCCATAGATCGGTATTGGAATACCATGTTGATGCAGACGAGGATGAGAACCAGAGTGACCGCCACTGTGGTGACTGTGCCTACGGTCGCGGCAATGGCACCAAATTGGGTTTCGGCTGCGTCATCCAGAAAGCCTTGGGCCTCATCTACAATGAAAGAAACGACGCTCATACTTTGCTCCTATGCTACCAGAGGCCCTCAGCTTCACAGATTTCTCGTGCTGTTGAACGCAACTCATTGAAACGGTCCAAGTGTTCTTCTTCCGCTTCTCTCAGCGCATTCCGATCTCCACCGAGAAAATTGTCGTTGAAGTGTTGGACAGCAGCGTCCCAAGGCGGAAAGCGTGTCTCGCAAGAACACTCCTGGGCTTCGACCACCCTTTCTAGACCCTGAGCGCGATAGATCGTCTGGATCACGAGACGCTTGTATTTCTCTCGGGACGGCAGCTCTGACATCCACTCGGGTTCGACCGGTCGATCTTGGCAAAAGTCGAACTCGCTTTCGATAGTGGGAACTAGACCCTGAGCAGATGTGATGGCGGGCGATGTGGCGATGGCAGCAGCGAGAATGTACGCTCGTTTTTTCATGCTCGGTTCTCCGCGTTTTCTTGCATTTCTTGTTCAGAGAACTCGTACTGCAAAAGCACCGTATAAACGGGCTGATAGCCCTGAAAGTGCGTCATGGAGATGATCTTCCAGCCATTGAGAGTGTACTTTGCAATCTCATCTTCCATATCTTGATAGCTGAATTTTTTGCTTGGTGTGAAAGTGAGGATTTTGGGTGCATAGCTTTTCATTTGTCAGCCTCCTTTCCTAGTTCTGTTCCAGGCAAATAGAATTCCGTAATCCCACGCTTGCCGTCTTCACGGCCCGCCTGGATGATCACGTCGATAGAGCTTTCGATGTAATCTATCATATCGCGGTAAGGTATCGGGACTTCTGTCTTTAGTGCAGCGATGGCTAGGCGTTGGACCGCCAATTGGGGCGTTTCGGCGTGAAGCGTCGTCATCGAACCGCCATGGCCGGTGTTGATGGCCTCAAGGAACGTCATCGCCTCTTTTCCGCGCACCTCACCCAGGATAATGCGATCTGGACGCATCCGCAGAGTGGCGGTCAACAAGATATCAGCAGTTTGGTGGCTCGCATCCCGGTTTGAGATGAGGGTGACAGCATTTGGCTGTGTCGGCAGTAGTTCTGACGCTTCCTCAATCGTGAGGATCCTTTCTTCGTCGCTGACATAGGAAAGGATCTTACGGGCCGCCACGGTCTTACCGGTAGACGTGCCGCCGGAGACGATCATGTTGAGCTTGTTTTCGACGCAGTGAAGGATGGCAGCGTCAATGTCGCCGCTTGCAACAACCCGTCGAAGCTGGCGGTTCTTTTCTTGCCGTAGCTCTTCCAGCTTGCGCTCTTTCCCATAAAGGAAGCCCAATTCGATTGAATCAAGTGCCAGGCTTGAGAAAAAGCGTAGACTGATCGACATGCCACGGTTCACAGCAGGCGGCGTGATGACCTGCGCCCTGATCGGCCGATCCCGATAGGTGATCGAGACCGACACGATAGGCCGGTCCTTAGAGAGGGGAGTGGAGGCGTCGGATGCGATCTGGTTTCCGAGGTCTTTGATCTGATCCTCAGTCAGAGTTTGCTCAAGACGACGCATGAAATGGTCACCTTGAAACTCGCCCCAGCAAGAGCCATCGTAAGCGTCCGGTCTGACCGCCCTATGAGGCAGTTTTCCATGGCAGCAGGTCATCGACGCGGTTGATTTTGTAGTCTGGGATGCGTGCCAAGGTGTCGGCCAGCCAAGCCTGCGGATCGATGCGGTTCAGTTTGGCCGTTTCGATCAAGGTGTAGGCGATGGCGGCAGCGCGGCCGCCGGTTTGTGATCCAACGAACAGGTAGTTTTTGCGCCCGATTGCAACAGACCGCATGGCCCGTTCGGCGGTGTTGTTGTCCAACTCCAGGATGCCGTGGTCGAGATATGGCCGGAGCCGCGCCATGCGCGTCAGAGCGTAGCGGATCGCACCCGCAAGCGGCGATTTGCCAGAGATACTTGGGAGTTGGGTGTGTAGCCAGACTTCCAGATCATCGAAGATCGGTTTTGCATGCGCCTGTCGGAGACCGGCGCGTCGATCTGGTGGTGACCCGCGTGCCTCTTTCTCGACCGCGTAGAGCTGCGCGATGCGCTGGATGGCCTCATTGGCGATGGCAGAGCCTTGGGCGCGATGAACATCTACGAACTTGCGTCTGACATGCGCCATACAGGCGACCTCGTGGATGTCGCCGGAACGATAGAGATCTTCGAACCCGGCATAGCCGTCCGCGTGCATCCAGCCCCGATATTTTGCGAGATGATCCTTGGGGTGCTGCCCTTTGCGATCCGGCGAGAACTGATACCAACTGGCGGGAGGGGCATCGCCGCCCCAGGGCCGTTCATCTCGACCGTAAGCCCACAAACGCGCTGTCGCTGTTTTGCCAGTGCCGGGGGCCAACATCTTTACCGGCGTGTCGTCTGCAAAGATAGCCTGTCCAGCCAACACATGCCGCCCGATGGCATCAGCCAGTGGTTCCAACAGAGCTGTGGATTTGCCAACCCAGTCGGCCAGCGTTGAACGGTCAATGTCGATCCCGTCGCGCTCGAAGATGCCGCTTTGGCGATACAGCGGCAGGTGGTCAGCGTATTTGTTGACCAGAACATGGGCCAGCAGGCCCGGGCCGGGACGGCCCCGTTCGATTGGGCGCGAAGGTAACGCTGCTTGTGTGAAGGCCTCACAGCCAGAACATGCAAAGCGTGGACGCACAATGCGGTTCACGATGAAGCGTCCAGGAACATACTCAAGCTCTTCGGTCACATCCTCGCCCAGACGGCGCAAGCCACCACCGCACTGAGCGCAATCATCATCACCGGTGGTCAGCTCAACTTCCATGCGCGGGATGTGATCGGGGATCGGGCGGCGTTTTGGTTTGTCTCTTGGCTCCTCATCGGGAAGGCGTAGCTTCACGGTCATCTTGGCAACCGCGATCTCGCTTGTTTCCAAGGCCAGTTGTAGTTGTTCAATGCTTTCTGATGACGACCCAAAGCGGCATTGGCGTTGACCGGCCAATTGATGCCGCAACTTCTCGATCAAAACAGCCTGCGACCTCACCTCGGCCAGCAAAATCGCCGTGAACTGCCTGAGTTCATCAGGGTCTTTCGGCAGTGATTTATCGACGTCCAGCATGGCCAGACTATAGCAAAACAACGATCCGGCGGGAATCCCACACGCGCATTTATCCTGCCTTGAGCGGTGTCCAGCTGCGTTGTGGTAAACGCCAATCGATCCCTTCGAGCAGCATCGCCAACTGGGCCGCGGTCAGAGCGATCTTGCCCTCTTTCGCCGACGGCCAAACAAACCGACCTTTCTCCAGGCGCTTGCTGAACAGACATGCACCTTGCCCGTCCCACCAGATAATCTTGATCAGATCACCTCGCCGTCCACGAAAGACAAACAGATGCCCGGTAAACGGATCTTGCTTCAATGTCTGTTCAGCCTGCGCAGCCAACGTCGTGAACCCACGACGCATGTCGGTCACACCGGCAGCCAGCCAGACGCGCGTGTTCGCCGGGACAGGGATCATGCAGAAAGACCTCGGATGAGCCGAGCCAATGCTTCGGGATCGTAGCTACCGACAATCCTCAGCTGATGACCGCCCGCGATGTCGATCTCAATCGCGCTATGGCCGGATGTGGCATTTGCCGCAAGCGCGGGAACCGGTTCTTCAGCACCTGGCCGGTCAACAATCTCCACAGGCAGAAAACATGGCGCTTCACCAACCTCGTCTTCGATGATCTCCGGATCAGGTGCAAACTTGGGATCACGTAGCCATTTGTGGATCAGGTTGGTGTTCATCGCGTACCGCCGCGCGACCTGCGCTACCGATACCCCCGGCGCACATGTTTGCGCACAGATCGACACCTTCTCCTCATCAGACCAAAACCGCTTCTTTTGACCCTTCTTACCCGCCATATCTGCCCTCAAGATGTCCACTATCGTTAGTGGACACTATCAACCCACTCTATGAGGCGTCAGAGCAGCGTGGCCGCACGCTTACGAGCCATCCGGGTTGATGCATATTTCAATGACATCATCGCGTTTGGCATCATCAAGCCGGTCTATGGAGGATTGGAGGTAGCTAAGGGACATTGGTTCAGAAAATCTCCAAGTCCCGGTCCACCATGACAGTGATCCGAGCGCCTTGATCGACATAGATCACTGGTCCGATCGAAAGGTATTCGCCTACGACGCTGTCCGTAGCGTCGGCCAAATCATCGCCAATGTCTTCAAGGACATCTTCTGCAATCTCATCCTCAGTTTGATTTGCCGCGACGCTTGGCGCAGCGGAAATGAGAGAGATGAGTGCAGCAGAACCGAAGCGCTCTGCAAAGCGCGTGTCCACAAAGCCCGTGGTTCCAGATCGGCCGAGTTCGTCAGCACCAAATGAACTGATTTGCACGGTCTGGTTGGTCGGTAAGATGATCCGGTCCCACGCGACCGTGATGCGGCTTTGCGCGATTTCCACGCCAGAACGATAACGGCCAATAAGCCTCGACCCGGCAGGGATCAGCAGCCGCGTGCCGTCAAAGCTGTAGACGTTTTCAGACGTGATTGCACGCACCTGACCCGCCAACTCGCTTGAAATGGCGGTTTCAAGGGCCGCTTGGATGACGGTCCCTTGAATAACCGTATTCGCAGGGTTCGCGATGACCTCAGATTGCGTGACGGTAGACGGCAGAGCGCCATTCAGCACGAAATCGGTTACATCACCAAAGGTGCGTTCAGCGAGTTCTGCGCCATCTCCACCGAGGCCACCCGTGGTACCGCCAAAGGCGATTGTGGGGGATTGGATACGACGCTCTTGGAACGCACGCTCTTGTTCGGCCCGTTGCTGCAATTCAGCGAGCCGCCGCGCTTCTTCCTCGCGACGCAGGCGTTCTTCTTCCCGCAAGCGCAATTCTTGTTCAGTCGGGCCAGCCGGGGCAGGGGAGGGTGCTTGGGCTTCCAGACGCGCCAGATCAAGGTCCATGCGAAGTTCCTGAAGCTGACGATCCCGCGCCGCCAATTCGTCAGCAAATTGTTGTTGTGCAGCTTCCGAGGCCGCTTGCAGTTGAGCAAGCTGGTCTGTCAGCGCATTCATTGCCTCAGCCGCCGACGTGTCGTCTTCAACCACGGGTTCGGGTGCATTTTGGATAGCTTCTATCTGCGCTTGGAGCGCCGCGATCTGCGCCAGCAATTCGGCGCTTGGCTCTACAGGTGCAGGTTCGGCCTCGACAATGCGCGTTTCCGGCTCGGGTGGAACAAACGGTTCGATTGTTCCAAACCCATCACCTTCCGGTTGGAATTCGTCGGGCGTTGCCGTTGGTAAGACAACTTCCTCTTCCGGCTGATTGAGAAGGTAGAAAATAGCCCCGGCCAGACCGATTAGTGCCACGACAAGAAGTGCCATGAGCGGAGAGCGGCGGGTGGCCGTCACCGGGCCACCGCCATTGCCAGCTTCGAGACGTGCGAGACGTTCACTTACGTCTGCTTGATTTGGATCATCGGTCATGACGTGCCCCCTGTCGTCGGAGTGTTTTCTTCGATGCAGACGATTTCATCACCGAGCCGCAGCACCCATTGAGCGTTGACGCCTGAAACCCGGATCACCCCCGGTTCGGTTTGCTGCGTGTTGACTGTCCGCTCACGCCCGTTTGAGTAACGGAATATCGCCGGGATTGGCGCGTTTCGATCAAACTGAAAGTACGTAAATGTTCCGTCATCCCAGACGCGCGTGGGTGTGATTTCCGTGCGCGAGTTGGCCCCGTAGTTGTAGTTTGGAGCTTGCGAAGCAATTGCGTTTGCAGGGCGGCGTTCGTCTTCAGGATAACGGAATTGCACCACGTAGAAGGTTGGCGAAGACACTTCCTGTACGTTGAAATAGTAACTGCGCCGATTGGTGTAGACCGTGACGTTGGTATGAACCCCACGCGCAAGAGGTTTAATCGCGAAGGCTTGCCCACCGGGCACGCCGTCCAGTTCGAAGCCTTCAGTATCACCGGCCAGAATCGAGCGGATCGTTTCGCCTTCGCCGAATTCCACAGTTGTCACGTGGGTGAGCGACACATTCAGGCGATAAACCTGTTGATCGACATAGGTGGCAATACGGACCCGGCTGTCATTCGGGCCGCGCCGAGGCGTGTTCTCTGCAAATGCCGTGGAAGCCACAACAAACAGACATAGCAATGCAAGTCCAAATCGACGCATCTTAATTCTCCAATCTGTCTGAACGGATCGAGTATTCGATCACGGTGAAGCCAAAGGGGTTCGTCCAGACCTGATCAATCGTCCGCGCTTCTTCGGGCCGGAACTCGAAGAGCAACGTCGCCGTGAACAGGCCGCCTTGAACGCCTTGAATGGAGGTGAGCCGCTTGCGTAACCGGACGGTCGCGCGGTTCTCTCCGATCAGGTTCACACTCAGGATTTCAACATCCAGAGTGGAATTGCTGCCGTAGACCGTTGGGGGATATTGCGGGTTTGCGCTGTTCCATTGGGCACGCACGGAGGCCTCCGCACGTCCATCGGAACGCTGCAAAACGCTGTTGATACGCACATCGTTGTCTAGCTGGTTGTAGACCTCGCGATCTGTTACATAGCGGAAGATTTCCGCCTCAATCACCGCCTGATTGGCAGTGACAGTGCTTGCGTCAACAGAGACTTCAGGCAATGCAAATCCCGTCTCAGGATCGTAGGGCACGACCACGGGGGGCGGGTCTACATCGAGGATGGCAACTGCCACGGCACCCAGGCAACCGAGCACACCAAATGCCAGCCCGGTTAGACCGAGCTTTTGCCACAACCGTTCGCGGCGCAATGCGCCGTAAACCAGTTCTTCCTCAATGATTTCTTTCTCATCGTCCAAAATCGCTACCTCTAGTGTTAGTCGCCGAGGTCAGGAATGGTGAACTCCATGAAGTTCTGTTCTTCGGCGATGGTGGCTGCGTCGATGACACCGCCGGTGCCGTCACTGACGGTCTGAACGGCTTCCAGTTGCCACATGGCAACGAGTGCAATGGCCAATTCAGCCGTCACGCGTGTGTTCAAATCGACGCTCTCTTTGAGTTCGTCCATGTCATCAATCAGGCTGACAAGGCGGTCCACACGCTCAAGTGACTGGCCTGCATCGTCGTAGCTGTTTTGCGCAGCCGCCGAGACGAGGGCACCAGTGGTGGCTTGTGTCGCAATTCGTTCCGCGCCCGCGTTGCCGCTGGAAGCCATTTCGCTAAGCGTGTCCTCATCAAAGCCCAGGTCCGCGAGAACGCGGTCCATCTGGGTTTCAATTTCGCTCGCGCCTGATCCGCTGAGACCTGAGAAGTCGCCATTGCGGATCGCCGCGATGGTGGATTGGATATCGCCAAACTCTTGATCAAGGATCCCGTTGAGTTCGTCTTCCATTTCAGTGCCGATGATTTCAGGCAACTCGGCAAGCCGGGTCAGAGCTGCATAGGTTTCCTGAAGCTGTGCCAGTTGATCAGTCAGGGTGGTGAGCTGTTCACGAAGCTGCACAAGCTGTTCGTTCTGCAGAAGCTCGTCTTCGATCATCTGGCGAAGTTGCTGGATGTTCTGTGCAATGTTTTGCGTGTCCACCACAGGCACACCCTGCGCGAGGGCAGGGGATGCAATCATGGTGACGGGGGCAGCTACGCCGAGCGGCAGAAGCAATGCGACTGCGGAAGTCCGAAGGGTCTTGCGGACGAAGTTGGTGAGAAGCGTTGAAGTGCGCATTAATCTAAGTCCTCTATGGTGAAGTTCATGAATTCTTGTTCTTGCATCCGGGCAGCAGCCAGTCGCAGTTGCTCAGCACTAAGGGGTTGGGTCCGCGCGGCTTGCAGTCTTGTCATTGCTGCAATGAGGCGGACGAGTTCAGCCCGGGCATAGGTGTTCAATGCCATGGACTCTTGCACATCGGTGGTGGAGCCGATGCGTGTTACGATATCCCGCACGCGAAGTGCCGCTTGGCGGATCGCGGTCGGGGAATTGCTGCCATAGAACGCAGCCCCTGAACCCATCATCGAGAGGTTCGAGTTTGCCAGTAGGGCAGGGTCGATAGTGCCAAGTGCTTCAATCCCGCCGATCCGCGCCAGATACTCGTTGTATTTCTGCGGAATGACCGTGACGTAATGCTGCGTCTCCTGGAAAGGCGGCACGCCGCCGTACTCGATCACGCGTCCTGGTCCCGCGTTGTATGCCGCAAGCGCGAAGATGATGTTTCCATCAAAGCGATTGAGCTGTTGCGCGAGATAACGTGCGCCACCTTCAACCTGCAGGTAAGGGATTGTGCGATACTCAGGAAAGATGCCCAAATCGCCCGCCGTCCCCGGCATAATCTGCGTGAGACCGTAAGCCCCGACAGGGCTTTCGGCGCGGATGACAAACCGACTTTCCTGCCAGATGAGGGCTTGGATCAGGGCGCGCCACTGCACGACCGAAAGACCCGCCGCTGAGACGCCAGGATGACCATGGGTTTCCTGCGCTACCCGGATGATGAGCTGTTCAATGTTTTCGGCTGCGTCGCCGAACATCTGGTCGCCAGCAGGGTTAGGGTCGAGGTCAGCGGTCCCGTAGACCGCCTCTACAGACCTGTCAGCATTCCCGCTGCCACCTTCAAGGTCAGAGACCATGCCCGATATCGCAACGCCGCCAGCTTCAAAGCTGGTCTGCGCGTCAAGAATTGCATCGAGAACAGCAAGCTGTTCCCGCTCAATTTCCGTTATCGCCTCTTCGACCGCGAGCGTGTCACCTTGGACCGCAAGGTCTGCCTCCCGGTCCGCCGTTTCAATCAGGTCACGCGCCGTTAGCCCGGAGTCCACAACCGGCACGCCCTGGGCGAGCGCGCCGGTGGATACCCCGATCAATAATACCGCTGCGAAGGTGAGCCTATTCATTGGCAATATATTCCAAATCAGGGGCGTCCAGTGCCTCAAAATTGCAGTCCATTGGTGCAGGACCGCGTGACACGAAGCTGAAGCAGTTGGCTTGTGGCTCTTGATAGTTCGAGCAACCTGCGATCAGACACAGCGCCAGGAAACAGGTAAGTTTGCGCATTATTTGAGCCTCCAAAAGTCTGGCCGATCCCGGTAATCGGAGCCGACGAGTTTTTCACCTGCTTCCATCCCACCGAGGATGGTCAGGTTGTCGCCAAGAGCGCCAAGGTCTGCGTCCACCACGACTGAGCCTTGGTCATCTCGAATGAGAGCCAAGCGTGAATTCGTTCCGGTGCTGAGAAGCGTATCCAGCTCTTTCTGGTAGAGATTGAGCATCTGATAGTCCGATGCATTGGCCCGAATGTTCGGAAGAAGAACCTGCGTCGGTACCGCCTCAACGATGGTCTTGCCGGTGCGGGTCCTTTCAAGCTGGCTGGCATATTGCGTCATCATCACGGCCACAGTGTTTTGCTTCCGCGCTGTCACCAGCCATTGCGAAAGCCGCTCTGCGAAATACTCGTTGTCGAGCGCCTTCCATGCCTCATCAATGATGATGATTGTGGGGCGGCGATCTTCGATCTTCCGTTCGATACGGCGGAACAAATAGCTGAGAACGGCCATCCGTTCCTTTTCGCTTTCACTGTCGAGGATTCCGGTCAGATCGAAGCCCACCAAACTGCCATCCAGCGAGAAGGTATCTTCGAGGCTATGGCCGAAAATCCAGCCGAAGCGGCCTTTTTCCGCCCATTCGAGAACCCGCTGGTTCAGATCGCCGTCATCGTCCATCGACATGAAAAGGGACGCGAAGTTCTGCCAATCGCGCAAGCCTGGGTCTGTTGCCTGCGCATTCTGACGAACGCATTCCATGATACGATTGGTCTGGGCAGGCGTCAGCGGCTTGTCTTCGCGGTAGAGCAGGGAGCCGAACCAGTCTGCCAGCCACGCGACGCCGCGTTTGTCCACTTCGGTCCAAAGCGGATTGAGACCTGTCGGCATACCCCCTTGGATCGTGGTGTAGCGGCCCTCATTGGCCCGCACGGCCATTTCCATGCCCTGCCGGTAGTCAAAGACAAACACACGCGCATCAGCACGGACAGCCTGTGTCATGAGGAACGCAGAGATGACCGACTTACCCGAGCCGGGACGACCCATGATCAAGGTGTGACCGCTGGTGGGCTCTTTCTCTGGCGAACCGGCCTCGTGGTAGGAGAAGCGATAGGCGCTCTTTTCTGGCGTCGGGAAGATCGAGATAACCTTGCCCCAAGGCACTTCGCGACCTGCCTTGCCGAGCTGTGTCCGGTGGAACGCAGCAAAGTCGGCAAAGTTGCGGTTCGTCACGGTGCTGGCGCGCAGCCGTTTGGGTTGGTTGCCAGGGTGCTGACTGAAATAATGCGTATTCGCGCCAAAGCGATCACTCACCATTGTGACGCCTTCGGATGCGGCCGCATTCACGATTTCCGCGCCGAGTGTTTCCAGTTCCTCACGGGTTTCAGCGAAGACCGTCACCACCATATGATGATCGCCCATGCTGGCGCGTTTCGCTTCCAGATCATCAGCGAGAAAGAGAAGGCTCTCGCGTAGAGACACTGCGGCGTCATCGGCCGCTTGCATTTGCTTCACCTGCCGTTTGATCCGCGAAATAGTCATGTTGGTGTTCACCGGCGTGAACGAGTGCGTGACGATCATATCGACCGGCAGATTGAGCTGGTCGAACATGATGCAGTTGGTCTGCTCAGAATAGTCCTTGATGCTGTAGCTTTTGCCAAAGCGTCGGCCCGCAACACCTTCGCTTAACTCAAAATGATCACCGAAGAATGTGGCCCGTGTGTTGGAGGCAGAAGACGCCAAAAAGCCGAATTTCGACGTGTGATGGAGCGGGAGTTCCTGACCTGTATTCAAGGCACCGAGGAACCCAACCAATTCGCCTTTCTCAGCCGACAACACAGAGGGTTTAAGGTGTGCTAAGCCAGACATGTAAATGCCAACCGCTTCATTGAGACGACGCATCCGCTTGGCGGTTTCTTCCCGCAAGCGTTCTGGCGATGGCCGCCGCATGAACTTCAAGAAGCTCTTAGACGGCGGGCGATGGATGATCGTCAGCGTCAGTGTCTTGTCGCGCAATCCTCCATTTGACAATTTGCCGCGCCATTGTTTGTCGACTATCGCGGCGAATGTATCGCCTTCGATGGGCTCAACATCGACACTGATCCCTTTTGAGACCTTGTGGACGTAGTAGCTGAATTCTTCGCCAAGCTGGGCAACGATCCGGGCGAAGCTCGCTCGAATGCCATCGAGATAGTCGTCATCGGTCGTGTAGCTGTTGATTCCGGTGATGCGGATGCACTGGAACAACTCGTTAACCCGTGTGCGCACGGTCCGATTATCAACGAGGCTCACATAGGGAAGCATGTGCGCCAGTTGCTTTTCGTGCTGAAACCACTTGGGCATCAGCGTGCGCTCATCCAAACCATCACGGGGCATAGCTATCTCCGCCATGGATTTTCCTGTTTCTGGTAGGGGGCGTTTCCTGAAGGCTGGTCATCGCAACGTCGATGAACCGAGGGTCCCAATCCGCCGCCTTCCAAAGCACCGGATACAGAATTGCCGCTATGCCAAGCACCAGGAAGCTCTGTATCCACACAAACAGCAGCACGGAGCCGAACAGCCAGACAACGGCATACATGATCGGCAAACCAAACAGCTTTGGAGGGCGGACGAGGCCTAGGAACAAAGGTGATCTTTCAGCCACGCTACACCCCCTTAAGCAAATACTGCTGCAACGATCGTCGGCGCTGCGGCGACACCCGCAATACCAACCAGAACCCATAGGGCTTGGCGCAGGTCGATGATGTTGAAGAACCAGCTCAGAAAGACGCCGATGACGGCCAGCGTGGCAATCACGACACCAAGCGGGCCGGTCAGGGCATCAACGATGCCCTGCAAGAGGTTTTGGATAGGCGACAGGTCGATAGATTGCGCCATAGCCGGTTCGGCCATGACGACGAAGACCGTCAAGACGGTCATCAGTAGTGGTAGCGGCCTCATGAGTTTTCTCCTTCTAGCCTGTTGAACACGGCCAGCACCCGCTGAACGTGGCTTTGCGTTTCACGGTAAGGGGGGATGCCCCGGTATTGCCTGACGGCATCGGGACCGGCGTTGTAGGCGGCCAGAGCGAGCCGCGCGTCACCGAAGGTCTCAAGCTGTGCGACCAGGTATCGCGCGGAGCCGTCAAGATTTGCCCGCCAGTCAAAGGGATCGACGCCAAGGTCTTCGGCGGTTCCCGGCATGAGCTGACCAAGGCCAATCGCGCCGACATGCGACCGGGCGCTCACATTGTAGGCGCTTTCGATTTCGATGTTTGAGCGGAACAGCAACCGCCATTCAGTCACCGTGAGACCGGCGGCGCGCAAGCCTCGGTGGCTTCCATACCGCAAGGCGGTGTCATCTATTGCAGCGAGGATATCGGGGCGGGGAACGGCGACACGGGGCGCAACAGCAGCGACGCGGAATGAGCCGTCTTCGGTTGTAGATGCGTCACCTTCAGTCTCAGCAGCTTCGCCGTCGCCAAAGATGCTCAAGGGCGCGTTTGCGTCACCTTGCCCAATACCGTCATTGTAATTTCTTGCGAAACGGTCTTGAGATTGCGATGGCACAAGAGAGCCATCGGATTCCATCGTGAAGATCATTTGTGCTGTTGCGGTGTGAGGCGCAATCAGCAGTAGGAAGGCGCTAGCCGTTGCTGTCGCCGTCTTCCTCTTGAGATAGCGTAAAGGTCCAACGCTGACCTTCATAAACTGGGAACGCGATAACGGAGAAGCCGAGGTCGATGAGGAAAGAGACAAGCCCGGTGACAGTCTTGAACTTTCTGACCTTAATGTAGTCGCCGCCGGTGCGGGCACGCGCAGTGACAAGCTGTTTCTCGACGCCGTCATCGTTAACGGCGCGGAGTATCCAGATGCCATGCCATACCGAATTCTTTCGGTATGCATCTTCTTTGCAAACGACTTCGACGTGATATCCGGACTCGATGAGGTCGCGGAAACCGGCTTCTGTAACCACATTTGGCGCTTCTTTTTCTAGATCCATGTCCACGGCTGCGCTCTTTCTGTCTTTGGGCGCACCGAGGCTATTGCTTCGATGCACCATAGTTACAATAATACGGTTATGTGCGCAAGATACGGCGTTGTACCTCGAATGTGCTTTAACCCGCGCACAGTATTACGCACGCAGCCAAGGATTTCTCAAGCATTGAAGGACGTTGAACATGCTCAACCGGACGAAGCGCTACATTCTTAACCCTGTACTTTTGTTGATTTTGCTCGCGGGGCAGGCATATGGGCAAACCTGCTACGCGCCGGAGAGACCTTTTGTTCCGACTGATCCCCAAGACGTTCAGGAATACCGCGATTTGATCGGTCGCGATTTCGAAACGTACATCGCGGACATCCAGAGTTACTTTAGGTGCCTTGAAGAAGAGAGAGCGCGGGCCTTCGAGGAGGCGCGCGAGGTAAGTGAAGAATATGGACGGTTCTTGCAGATTACAGGCGAATAGAGATTGCCTCGATCACCTACTCACGGTTCCATACAGCAAAACATCGTTCTAGAAGACTTTTCCCCTTTTGAGGGATGGGGGCCACAGTGAACGTATGACCGCTTACGCAAGTTACGGCAATCAACACCGTAGTTTCAATCTCTAAGGCATTCCTTTGCCTGCAGCTTCAAGAACGCGAGGCACTGCATCTTCGGTATGCACGCCGACAAATGCACTTCCCGGTAAACCCTCCTTCGTCATCGCGTGTTTTACAGAAGCGCGCTCTTGGAGCGCAGTCAGGGTAACTGTAAGGTTCGCCATCTTCTTGAGCTCATGTGGCTCGATCGCGGGAGTGTCCGCAGGATATCGTTGCGCCCACCGCACGCAGCAACCAAGGTAGAAGTCGCACACCGAAAGACTCTCTTCCAAGAACCACAAGCCCCCGTGACTTAGACTGCTGACTTGCCAAAGTGACTTGGGACAACGACAAAACATTTCATGACGAATCCAACGCAAACCAAAGCTCAGATCAAATACCTCGAGGTGCAGCAGTCTAGCAGTGCAACGTTTCGGCAGCTCCATACCTCGCATTTTCTGCTGCTCAGGATTTGTTCCGGCGAAAAGGTCATCATTGACGAAGCCGGAGAGAAGACTCGGGTTAGGTCGGGGGAGTTTGCATATTTACGCCGTGGAGAGCGGTTAACTGTGTCGAACCTTGTGGACGATGAGGGGCTTTACCGGGCTGAGGGTTTCGTGATCAACGAAGCGGCCATGCTTAACTGTCGGAAAGACGCGCAAGTCGATGATCTGTCGTGCAAATCCAGAGCTGGGGCAATGCATGAGGAATTCAGCTACGCTTTCTCCAGACTGGTCGGCGTCCTGACTAACGGTACCGTATCGGACCGTATCCTCCTGCACCGGTTCAAAGAGTTGACCATCTGGATGCAAGAGGCGGGAGTAGCTCTTGAACCGACATCACCCTCTGCCGTGACTGCCCGACTACGAGACTTGCTTGAGGCTGATCTTGAAAGGGCATGGAGGTCTGAGGACGCAGCGCAGGCGCTTGGATTGAGCGAGTCGACCCTGAGACGGAAGCTGAGCAAAGAGAATACACGCTTCTCCCAGGAGCTCCGTGATGCACGGTTATCAAAAGCGCTAATGCTCATTCAAACCACAGATCGTTCCTTGTCAGAGATCGCATTCGCAAGTGGCTTTAGTTCTCAATCTCGGTTCAATGAAGCCTTCAAAGCGCGCTTTGCAGTTTCTCCCAGAAACCTGCTGGTACGCTCGGGAAAATTGAGCGCATAGCGTAAAAAATTGACCGCCTCGCGCAATACCTTTCGCAACGCTTTGTCTCTAACTGATCTACAGACGTTGTTTCGGAGACATAGCGATGAAGACAAGTTTTTTGGGTGCAGCGCTTTTTGCAATGCTTTGCGTGCCAGCACATGCGGAAGGCTCTTTTGAACTCAATAGCCCTGATATTGCGGAAGGCCAGCAACTGGATAAGCAGTTTGTTTTGCAGGGCTTTGGGTGTGACGGCGGCAATATGTCCCCAGCGCTGGAGTGGCGCGGCGCACCAGAAGGGACACAAAGCTATGTCGTGACCCTGTACGATCCTGATGCGCCAACAGGCTCAGGCTGGTGGCATTGGGTCGCATTCAACATCCCCGCAGAGGTGACATCATTGAAACAAGGCGCTGGAACCGAAGACGGTGGGATGCCCGATGGCACAATTCAAAGTCGAACAGATTTTGGAACGGCAGGTTTCGGTGGCGCATGTCCGCCAGAGGGGGCCGTGCACCGCTACCAGTTCCGGGTACATGCGCTTGGTGTTGAAAAACTTGACCTTGATGAAAACGCCAGTGCGGCTTTGGTTGGTTTTTTGACCCGGGCAAACACACTTGATACTGCCGTCCTGACGGCGGTTTTCTCTCGGTAACAACCTTCGACCGATTGCGTTCGGCATTTCGGATCGCGCTTCGTCCAATCGGCTATCGGTGCCGTTGCCACTCATCCTTTTAGTGAGACATCTGCGACACTATGGAACTTTGGATCCCCATCACCATTACGGCCGCGTTCCTTCAAAATTTGAGATCCACGCTTCAGAAACATCTCAAAGGCGTGATGGGAACAACCGGAGCTACCTTTGTACGCTTTGGATTTGGCGTGCCATTTGCAGCCCTCTATTGGGTGTTGTTGATTTGGGGATTTGATGCGGGCCTGCCTCACTTGAACAGCAGATTTGCGGTTTGGGTGGTGATCGCTGCGATTTCACAGATCTTGGCCACTTTCCTTTTGATACATCTCTTTTCCTTGCGTAATTTTGCTGTCGGCAATGCCTATGCACGCACCGAACCTGTCCAAACGGCCCTGTTTGCCTTCGTGTTATTCGGCGTTCAGTTCAGCCTGTCGTCGATGCTCGCGATACTCATGGCGGTTGTTGGCTTGGCTTTGATTTCCGTTGCGCGTACTGGGATCTCTCGCCAACAACTTATGTCTTCCGATGCTGGCAAGACCGCACTGATTGGTTTGGGTTCTGGTACCTTGTTCGCCCTCGCGGCGATTGGCTTTCAAACAGCCGCGCGCAGTGTGGGATCCGAGGATTTTGTCATTCAGGCCGCCACAACGCTCTTCGTCGGAATTGTCTTTCAGACCATTCTGATGCTGCTCTTTATGAACCGCAAAGAGATCATCCATGTGATCGCTGCGTGGAAGACCTCTTTGATGGTCGGCTTTGTGGGCGCGACTGCCACGCTGTGCTGGTTTGCGGCGTTTACCTTGAAAGAAGCGGCTCTGGTGAAGGTGGTTGCGCAGGTTGAGATGTTGTTTGCCTTTGGATCGAGCGTTTTAGTCTTCAAAGAAGCGATTAACCGGCCAGAGCTTATCGGTTGCTTACTGATCGTGGGCAGCATTTTCTGTTTGATCTTAATCGACTGATCCTTGAAACGTGAGCTGCCAATTCAGAAACGTCGATCAGGATCTAGGGTTTCGCCAGATCATCGTCATCACGTCGGTGTTTTTCTCGCCAATAATCGTGATGCGCGGTTTATTGAGACGATCCTGCGCTCAAATCATGCCCACCTTTGCGGCAAGCGGCACGTGATGCTTGACCCTGCTGATCCGTTTGAAGTTGTCATCCTCGCGCTTGCAAGCGTCGTTGTAACCCTCGCCATGCCCGGTCCGAGCCTTGCTGCAGTTGCATCTGCTGCGCTGAACAGAGGCCGCCTTGCGGCCCTGCACGTAGCAGCGGGCATTTCAGCAGGTGTGTTCATGTGGACGATATTGGTCGCCTGCGGTTTTGGTGTGCTTTTGCAGACTGCCCCAGTGTTGCTGGGCACCATGAAAGTGCTCGGGGGGAGCTACTTCTTATGGCTGACGCTTAAGAGTCTTCGGGCTGTACTACGTCAAGAACAGGTGGCGTTTGATCATTTCCATCACGGTGCGAAGGCATGGGTTTGCTTTCGGCATGGCGCGTTGGTTGTCCTGACCAACCCCGCCGCCGCGCTGATGTGGGCAGCTATAGCAACGTTTTTGTTTGGATCCGGTCTGACCGCCTGGCAGGTGGCAGGGTTAAGCCCGGTTTTCTCGATCGCGGCTTTCATGGTCTATGGTTTCTATGGCATCTTGTTTTCAATGCGAGCCGCTGTTGCTGCCAATCAAAGGATTTGGTGCGTTACCGAGGTGGTGTTTGCTGGCGTATTCGGGGTGATTGGCGTTTCACTGATATTGAGCGGCATAAGTGACATGAAAGGACTATGATGTCGAAAGCCACCCCTAAAACTGTCGACGTTGCTCGACCTGTTTCCGCTGATAAAGGTGCGTGGATGGACCTTTGGGCGCAATACAACGCCTTTTATGGCCGGAAGGGTGATACCGCGCTGCCGCAGGACGTGATCGATGCGACCTGGAAACGCATTCTGGACCCTGAAAGTTCGATAGACGGGTTGGTTGCGTCGGTGGGCGGGAAACTGGTGGGCCTTGCCCATGTCGCCTTTCATGACAACCTGATTCAGTTGCAAAAGACGTGCTACATGCAGGACCTCTTTACTGTGCCGGATGCCCGCGGCTTGGGCGTTGCGCGCGCTTTGATCGATGGCGTTGCACAATTATGCCGATTCAGGCGGGTCGGTGATGTATACTGGCATACGCAGGCAGAAAACACCGTGGCGCGGCGCCTCTATGATCAAGTCGGCAGGGATACCAATTTCGTCGTCTATAGAATGAATGTTGACTAAGCGCTTTATGAACCAATGGTTGGCATGATGTGGGGTCATCATGCTTCTCCAAACGCCTCGCCAACCCAGTTCTGCACGGCAGTCAGCGCGACGTTTGGCGTTTCTTTTGGGCGCACAAACCAGTACCCATAGCTTGCCTTCAAAGTCACGTCGAAAGGCATGATCAGGCGGCTATTGGCAATTTCATCTGCAACAAGCAAGGACCGCCCCAGGGCCACACCCTGGTGGTTTAGAACCGCCTGTAGAATTGCGGTGTCATCTCCCAATCGCGGTCCCGCCTGAGGCGGGATGGCGCAATCGGCCTCTCGAAACCATGCCTCCCAGTTTTCCGGCAGATCCCCATGAAGCAAAGTCGCGCGCGACAAATCATCTGGATGGCTTATGCCGTGTTTATGAGCATATTCTGCTGTACAGACTGGGCTGATTGTCTCATCCGCTAGTTTGACCGCATCGAGGTTCGACGGAGGCGCAGGGCAGTAACGAATTGCAGCGTCAACACCTTCGACCGCGAAATCGACCAAATGCCGAGATGCGGTGATGCGCAAGTCAATTTCTGGATGGGCTGTCATGAACCGTTCAAGACGTGGAGCGAGCCAGCGTGCGGCAACCGATGGTAACATAGACAAGGTTACCACATGATCTGAATGAGCAGCTTCGCTAACTGCTGTCCAGGTGGCTGAGAAGGCTTCAGCAAGCTGGTTTGCCAGCCGCTGTCCTGCAGGCGTCACCCTGAGCCTTGCGCCGTTTCGAACAAAGAGCGAAACACCCAAGATCGCTTCCAGGTCGGCGACCTGTCGTGACACGCCGCTTTGCGTAATTCCCAATTCCGCACCTGCTGCGGTGAAGCCGCCACATCGGGCGGCAGATTCAAAAACCTGCAAAGAACGCAGTGAAGGCCGTGCATGACTTATACGCATGATAGGGTCGGATTCTTCTCATTTTGTCATAGACTTTCGATCTACTACCATGACTGCGGATACTTTTGAAAGGTTCGCTGACCAATGACTGATGCTGCAACTACACACGCCGAAACCTCCAGTCGTTCTCATTGGGTCCCCGACCTCCCACTCGTTGTTTGGATGGTCGTACTGACGTTGATACTCGGATTGGGCAGCGGCATGGCGTCGGCCGACTTGGTCGCCGCCTACAATGTGGGTTTTGGACGCGCATTGGGTGAGTTTGCACTGATCCTTTTGCCGTCATTTACGCTGGCTGCCGCATTGTCCCGGCAGAACGTCGCCTCCGAAGCCGCGGGACGCGCAACGGCATTTGCATCGCCCGTTGCAGGGGCAGGGATGATTTGTCCTGATACAGCATATGCAGCACTTTCACCCGCGGCAGGGCGCTACAAGCTAGAACTAGCCTTTGGGGCATATGCAGGGTTCAAACTGCTCTACCCGGCGGGGCCGCTAATTGTCGCCGCCGGATTGGGCGCGGCAGTGACAGAAGCGGTGCCGCCAATCACACTGCTCTTAGCTGGGGTGATGCTGACGGTGCCGGTATGGATGGCTGGTGTCATCTGGGCGCGATTTGCCTACAAACCGGCGGAAAGCGGCTTTGTGGCAGCGACTGAGCAAAAGAAGGCGGGGCTTTTCCTGACTTTCGCCCCATTTTCGGTGATGGCCGCATTGTTGCTTGTTGGAGGTGTGGTTGGGCAGACTGGCAACGGTATCATCGACTTTCTCCTGATGCCGAAAGGCGCGCTGCTATGCGCCGCGATCCTGGCGCTGTTGCAAACACCCGTAACTGCAAGGCGCGAATGTTTGGACAGCGCCGTGCGGCGCACTGGGTCTCTCTTGCTGGTGATCGGCGCAGCAAGCGCCTTTGGTGGGGTATTGACCATGTTGGTCCCTCTGGATCGCCTTGTGCCAAATGGAAGCGGGCTTGTAACCCTGCTGGCACTATTTGCTTTGACGGTGATCTTTAAGCTCGCTCAAGGATCGTCGATGGCCACTTTTGCAGCAGTCGCCCCTGTGGCCGCCCCTATCGTAGTCGCGAGCGGTGCGGAACCCGTTGCAGCTGTGTTTGCCATTTGCCTTGGTTCCTTCATCGCCATCCTGCCCAATGACAGCTACTATTGGCTGGTCCGGCGCGATGCCCTTGAACATGAAACAAGCGAGGCGCGTGCAATCCGAATTCTGACCGGTGGAGCGGTTTTGCAAGCCTGCGTCGGTTTGGCCCTCCTGCTGGCTGTCGTGGCGCTTTGGGCATGACAGAGCTGCGCGGCGCAAACGAGGGTGATGCCCCTTCAATCACCCGGATAGACGCTGAAGGTCTAGCAACGGGTCATGCCACGTTTCGAGAGAAGCCCCATGATTGGAGTAGTTTTGAAAAAGCCTACGAGACGGGACGCGGGATTTCTCTTTTGGCAATGGATGGTGGACATGTCGCGGGGTGGGCTGGGGTCAGCCCGACTTCCGCCCGCGATGTCTATAAAGGGGTAGGCGAGGTCTCAATTTATGTATCGAGAGAGAAGCAAGGGAAGGGTTTGGGCCGGGAATTGCTATTAGCACTCGTTTCAAGAGCTGAGGAGCAGGGCTATTGGACGCTGGTCGCGCAAATATTTCCCGAAAACAAGGCAAGCCTGTCCTTACACGAGGCTTGTGGTTTTAAGCGCCTTGGGGTCCGGTCCAGGCTAGGGCGGATGACCTATGGACCACACGCCGGTCGTTGGCGTGATGTTGTCATGATGGAACGTCGCAGCGTTCTGATTGGTAAATAGACAGCTAATTTATGGTAAGATCGAAGCTGCCAGACACACCCCACCCTGCCGACGGCGTCACGCTGACGTGGATAGGGGTTTTGTCTGGCGTCAAGCGACTCGCGCCTTTGTCCCTTTTTGTCATTCCATTTGGTATTGGCTTTGGAGTTGCCGCGATTGAACAAGGGCTGACCGGTCCACAGGCACTTGTAATGAGTGCGGCAGTTTTCTCAGGCGCTGCCCAGTTTGCATCGCTTGATTTCTGGCCGCATCCGTCAAATCTGTTCTCCATAGCTTTGGTGATTTTTGCCATCAATGGTCGCCATGTGATCACTGGCGCTGCTCTCTCTCCCTGGCTGAACCACTTGCCCTTGTTTAAGAGATGTTTGGCACTTGGGTTGCTTAGCGACCCAAATTTCACCGACAGTCAACGGGCATTGCAATCGGGTGAAAGAGACGTCGGTATCCTCCTAGGTGGTGGATTGATCTTGTGGCTGAATTGGATCTTGGGAACGGGCATCGGCACCTATGCAGGCACCTACGCAGGGTCACTACAATCCTTTGGGTTCGACGTTGTGATGGTATGTTTCTTTGCAACGGTAATGACGCAAAGACTGAGACAGTGGTCCTCTATCCTACCGGCGGGCATCGCTGCATGTGTGAGTGTGTTGACTTTGGGTTGGCTACCGGCGGGATGGAACATCATCGCAGCGGCGCTCGTAGGCGGTGCGGTGGGGTTTGTTCGTGGGTTATGATCTGACACCGTGGATGGCCATATTGGTTGTCGCTTTCGTTACGTTCTTCAGTCGGATAGCTGGGCCGGTATTGATGAGCCGGGTTGCAATTACTGACAGGATCGAACGGTTTCTAGACTCGATGGCAGTGTCCGTCGTTGCAGCTCTGGTCGCCTCCCTTATCGCCCAAGCCGGTTTACGGGAGGCGGCAGCGGTTGCGATATGTGCTGTTGTAATGTTGCGCAGCCAAAGCGCGATCTGGGCAATTATGGCTGGGATTTGCATGGCGGCTGGCTGGTCATACTTCAACGTGTAAGAATGCCAGATTGTCACTCTTGAATGCAGGGATGAAATCATCATAGGGCGCGGTTGCTTCGAAAAAGTAACGTAAAGGGAGACAGTCTTGCATGACTCCATGGCATGCGGAGGTCAGGCTTTTCTCATTTTGTGTGAGACGTCCTGCGAATTAGCATAAGCCTTGCTGACTCGAAATTAGGACAAAAGAACGGAGCGCGACAGTGTCATGTCGGAATTCTAAGATGCTTCGACCAATCAACATAGACACGGCAATGCCGGGCAGGTTTGAGCTAAGGATCAAGTCTTTTCTCGAAAAACAGGCTTTCTGGAAGATCTTCATGCCCATCGAAGGCTGCGCGTCTCTCATAGCCTCGTCGCAGATACAGTCGGTGGGCGGCCAGCAATTGAGTTCCACTTTCAAGCATGACTTTCTTACTGTGACTGCGTCGAGCAACGGCTTCAACCTCCTCAAGCAGGCCTTCTGCAATTCCGAAGCCGCGCATTTCCGGAAAGACAAAAAGTCGTTTCACCTCGGAGTAACCTTTTTGCTCAAACACGGCGCAGCATCCTGCAGGACTTTCATCGCAAAAAGCCAAAAGGATTTTGACGCCAATGGCTCGCAATGGCTCCATCGAAAACGCGGCTTTTTGGGTGTTGGGGTAGAGGGATTGCATGGCTTCGTACGCAGCGGAAAACAGCATCACCGACTGAGGCGATTGGGCGTCGGAATGTCGTATCTCCACATTTTTTTGCGCCATGTCGGACCCCAAAGTCTTGTTGGTTGCGTGCCGTGGCCCTTCGGAAGGTTAAAGGGTTCAACTTACATTGTGCACGCGGGTTTCGATAAGGTAAATCCAATTACTTCAGAGATTTATCCAAGGCTTGGTCCTTGAAGAACAGCAACTTTCATTTCTTGTGTTGTGTGTTTGTGATGATGCTGAACGTAACGGTCATGTTCGGTTTTGGTCGGAACACTATGGTCACGATGTGGCCGGAGGTACTTGAGCGATTCTCCATCAGCTACGACGACATCGGCATGCTTACCGCGGTGCATCAAGGTGCCTACTTTCTAGCCTCACTCGTGGCAGGGCGGTTGGCGACCACAATGGCCCCCGAGCTGATTATTTCCTTATCGACCATTTTTGGCGGTGTAATCATTGTTTCGATCGGTTTCATCGATCAAAGCGCATTTCTATTTGCATCATATGGGACTCTCGGGGCTTTGATCGCGCTGTCTTGGGTGCCCATGGTAAGATACGCAGCGACGAGATTTGATAAACGTCAACGCGTCACAGCGCTCAGCACCGCAGCGTGTGGGACGGCCATAGGGTTTCTAGTGAACGGGTTTTTAGTACCCGTTGCTTTGGAAAGTTTTGGTATTTTCTTTCTTTGGGTTTTGGTCGGGTCATTGACCGTCTTGGTTGGGAGTGTATCGCTCATCATACTTGTATCATTTCGCGCTGAAAGTGTTTTGAATGAGCGAAGAATAACGATAACTCGGCTTCCAGAAAATGCGGATTTGCCAGATTTCCCAACCAATCTATTCTGTGCGTTGATGTTTTTTTGTGGCGTTGGCTTGGTCTCTTTTCAAACCTACTTCGCCGCATACCTGAGTAAGGACTTGCTGTTCACTGATGCATCCGCAGCGAGAGCTTGGATTTTGCCCGGTGCGCTCGGATCAGCCAGCGGGCTCATGCTGGCTTTCGTTGCGAACCGTTATTCCATCAAGACAACAGTTCAGCTGTGTCTTTTTGTGCTTGGCAACGCAATGTTGGCTTTGGGTTTAGGATGGGGGTCGGGTTTTGCTGCGATCGCGGGCATCGCCTACGGGGTTTTTTATTTTGGGTTGTTCGGCCTACTTCCAGCGTACCTGACAGTGGTCGTTTCTGATCAAGCAGCAAGCCGCATCTTTGGGCGTTCAAATTTGTTTCTCGGTATCGGGTCTGTTTGTGGCGGCGTATTGGGCGGCAAAATCGCGCATATCTTTGACAGCTTCGAGCCGTTCTGGTTCATCACAGCAGGATCTGTCGCAGTGGCATTTTGTATTTTTGCGCAGCTGCCATCAGACAAAGTTCATTCTGGTACATGAAGCAAAATCCGCCCCGGTGAACACCGGCTAAGTGCTTCTTGCGTGTTTTTCGGCAGCCCCTGTTCAGCAGGATGTCTCGTGTCGGGCGCAGCCATGAGTGCGGCAGGTACGCCTTGCACGGCATTGTCAAACCGCATGCCAAGAAAACTTGGAGTCCAATTTCCGCAAACTATAACGACCCTAAATTGAAAGCCAAACAGCGTGTTCTTGCATCCATGAAAGTGCGACCTCTTGCCGTCCGGCATTTATTCGTAGAGGGCCAAGAGAGCCATGTTTGTTGTGACAAGTCGCAGAGACAAGGTGACAACCGACAACGATCACAAGTTCAATATCGCGCCAAACCTGTTGGAACGGGACTTCACCGCTGATCGGCCCAATCAAACATAGGCGGGCAATATCAGCTATGTCTGGAACCGCGAAGGTTGGCTGTATCTCGCTGTGATCCTGGACCTGCATCCACGGCGGATCATCGGCTGGGCTGCCAGCAATCGAATAAAACGGGACTTGGCGATCCGGGCGTTGAACATAGCAATTGCGTTTCGATCGCCCCGAAGAGCAGCATTCACCATACGGATTGGGGTCGCAATACTGCTCTCACGATTATCAGAACATCTTACCCCTGAACGGCTTCAAGGTGTTGATTAGGGGAAAGGGCAGATGTTGCGACTGTGAGTACGGTATTGCGGCTTGATGGCCTGACCCATGCTACGATTGATTGCGTGTCATTGCTTTGACGGCACTCAGCACTGGGCTGGAAAAGCCCGTCGCTTTCGAACGGCAGGTGGCTTAAACGAGCATTTGGGGCGGTACGAAAGCATGACTGGTCCAATTCTTTGATCTGAAAGCGAGATCACATCATGGTCCGCGATCAACCTGAGTTATTGAGATCACGCTGGAAGCGCCTTTCGCTTTGCTCTGCCATTTGCTTGGTGCCACCCCGGTCTCCCGTAGAAACTCCCGATTGAAATTGGATTTTGTGTTGAAGCCGCTTTCGAGCATCGCGTTAGTTACACTTGTTCCATTTTCGATCAGTTTGCAGGCATGGCGAATGCGCCATGAGTTGACGTAGCGCGACACGTTCGCACCTGTGGCGCGATTGACAGCTATCGATACCCTCTTTTCTGGCAAGTGCAAACGGCGGGCAAGGCGCGCCAATGTCAGATTGGGATCGAGATGCATCGGTTCTCGCGTGAGGAAAGCTTCTAGGGTCGCGACAATCTCCACATCTTTCTGGCTGGTTTGTGGCGGAAGGGATGACTCGGTCTGGACCTCATTGTCTGCTGAACCAGACGCGGAAGGGCTACCACTGAGAAGTCCCACAAAAAGCAACACCAGAGATGACGAAACCGCTATCATCCAACCGACCCAGTCGTCGTTGCCGGTTACAAACGCCAAGGCAATCAAGACGTCGCTGGCGGCTGATGCAATTAATGCCCAACCAAGAACCTGCCAGATCGCCGTAGGAACACGCCCGGCATCCAATCGCGCCAGCGGCATATCGGATGCACCGCGCAGTTGGATCAGGATTGCGCCACCATATCCCGCAAAGACCAGCGGTACGACAAAGTCGGTCGTCTCGGGTGCGAAGACGCGACAAAACAGAGCGAATGCCGGTGCGGTGCCATGGGCAGACATCACGCGCAGGGAGATGCGGCTGACAAGCGCGTCTCGAAACGTCACCCATGCCAAAGGCGGAACGATCGTTGCACTGACAGGCAACACAGGCCGCAGCCCTTCAACGCTATAGCCCACAACAAGGGTGACAAGGCCGGATTGCAAGGTACAGGCCGTAAGAAAAGCAACGAGGAACGGCCTGCCCCCGGATAGAAATGTGCGCAAGGCAAGATAGCCAAGAACAAGAGCGACGAACGCGGGAATCGGCAGCATAGGCATATTGCGACAATGGTCCAAAAACCGGATTGTAACGACCTGAATCCCGAAAACAGGACGCAAGCGTGCGCTCTTTCTCGCATTTGTTTGAGGACGTTCAAAAACGGAGGTTCCCATGAAACGTATCGCTCTTCTTTCCATTCTGGCATTGTCACACGCCTTGCCTGCAGCCGCAGATTTGCTACCGGGGTATGATCGGTTTGATCTCACAGTCGATCATCGGGCACGGCCCATTGCTGCATCTATCTGGTATCCTGCGGCCAACCCGACTTACCGTGCCCCTGTTGGGGACGGTCCCATCTTTAACCCGTCATTTGCTTTCATCGGCCCCGCCGTCGCTGAAGGAGAGCATCCGCTGGTGTTGTTGTCGCATGGATCGGGTGGCAATGCAGATACCCTTGGATGGTTGAGCAGTGGACTGGTCGCACAGGGCGCAATTGTTTTGGCGGTTGATCATCCGGGCTCAACAAGCGGCGACAGTTCTCCGCGCCGCTCTATTGACCTCGAGGCAAGGGCAAATGACCTATCGGCCGCGCTCGATATGGTGATTTCGGATCCTGCGTTCGAACCATTTATTGATCAGGCGCGAATTGGAATAGTGGGCTTTTCTCTGGGGGGCACGACAGCACTTGGCATCGTGGGTTTACGTTTTGACGGCGCGATTCAGGATGAAAACTGCACTACAGGCCCGGAAGCGGCAGATTGTAAATTTTTTCAACTCGGTGGAGTCAGGTTTGCGGATGAACCCGGATACGAAGCAGATACACGCGACAGGCGTGTTACTCAGGCTGTGATAATTGATCCCGGTTTCGGAGGATCCGCCAATACAGAGGCGTTAAGCGACACCCTTACTGGGGTAACGCTTATCAACCTCGGAGAGGCAGATCGCCTGGCAGCTGTCGATGTTGGTCCGTCTGGTAACGATCTGGCAAACCGGCTTCCTGACGCTAACTTTGTTGAGATTGCACCCGCCAACCACTTCACCTTTTTGGGAACCTGCAAGCCAGGCGCGACTGAATTGCTTGAACGATATGAAGATGATCCAATTTGCACCGATCCGGAAGGCGCAAACCGCGCGAACATTCACGGCCAGTTGATTTTTGCGATCGCTGAAGGCCTAAATCTGTAGAACTGTCCCTTTTGCGACCTATTGAATTTAATGCGGCCTCCAATGTAAGCACATGGAGGTCGTACATTGCCGCAATCTAGCAAGGGCTAATGCCATTCAGGCTATAGAGTTGGGATCTGTACGGCCGATGCCTTGTCCTTGCTTTTAATGTGGGTCTGCTGACACGAAGGGGCAAAACGCGCTAAACAATGAAGGCCAAGAGTGTACTAGTATAAACTCCAGACAGACTGAGGCACTCAAAGCTAATAGCTTGATGTCCGTTCGGAACGCGCAATACCTGAGATGGAATTCATGCCATGCGTTCTAAACTGGGACGGCGAAATCCAAAAACGCAGGGTTGGAAATCTTTCGGTGTTGAGTTCCTGCCTCGAAAATTTGCGGTCGAGCATCGCGCGTACATCGTAAACATCAGACGCTCGGATATGGTGTTGATCTAAGCGCGGGTCAACTGTCAGGCCAATTGCTCCAGCCTCAAGCGCAATATGCCCCAGACCCAGAATATCGGTCTACTTATGGTCGCAATGGTTTCGCAGAAATGCAGCGAGAGTCAGGTCCATAGCCATGTACGTCATTTCTTATTCCAGCCTGAAGTTGCGCACATGTTCTGGTAATTCGACACCCTCCAGATTACGAGGATCTGGGACAGGTGTTCCAATCTGCATCGTCACCGGAATAACCCCCGCCCAGATCGGCAAATCATAGTCTGCCTCATCGTCGCCCGGATCACCGGTTCTGATCTTTGCGCTGCCCTCGTTGATATCCATCCCCAACACCATCGTCGCCTTGAGATCTTGCGGATGATCAGGCCGAAGGGTGTCGTATCGCTGAGGGAACAGTCCGTTTACGAAATTGCGCAGCTTGGTGACTTTTTCTTCGGGATCCGCGATCTTCACAGCCTTTCCAAACAGCATCACCGAGCGCGTGTTTGCAGAGTGATGCATGCCAGAGCGCGCCAAAACGAACCCATCAAGAATGGAGACCGTCAAGCAGACCTCAGCATCCTTTGCGTTGCGCAACGCACGACTTGCCGAGGACCCGTGCCAATATACGCGGTTCCCTTCACGCCACTGAAAGGTTGGTGTCACGTAGGGGCATCCGTCGATGATATAGCCGACGCTGCACATCGGCTGGGCGTCAAGGATGCCATTGATCGTTGCACGGTCAAAATGCCCGCGTTCGTGATACCGCCGAAGGCGCGATTTTTCCGTCGCAGTGAGATGATCATCCATAGTGCATTGCTCTTTCATGACTTGTCTTGACGACACTTAACGACATACTGGATACTGAGAAATGTCCAATACCATTAAAAAACGTCAGTCCAATTTTGATGCGGCTCTCTTTAGGCTTGTGTTGGATCGAACGTCGTCCCATAGCCTTCAGGCCCAGCTCATTAATGCGTTACGGGATCTGCTTGTTGAGGAACAGCAGTCGTCGGGCATCCGCCTTCCGTCCAGTCGACTTCTTTCTCAAGAATTGTCCGTCTCCCGAACGACGGTGGTCGGGGCTTATGATCAGCTAATCAGCGAAGGATACCTGCGAACAAAGACGGGCGGAGGAACATTTGCAGCGGATCAATTGCCGCATCTCGCGCCGCCTAGGGTTACGGTAACGCAGCGTCTAAAGCCGCCGCAAGAGTGGCGGCCCTTTCAGTCCGGTATCCCTGATCAAAGCCTGTTTCCCCATCGCCATTGGGCGCGACACATAGAACGCGCGTGGGCCACGCCGGATAGGGAATTGCTCGCAAAGCCTGACCCGTTTGGGTGGTATCCTTTGCGCCAAGCAATCAGCACCCATCTGTCAACCTGGCGCAAGCTCGAGTGCCGCCCAGAACAGGTTCTGATTACGTCCGGCGCCTTTGAAGCATTCGACCTAATATTCCGTGGTCTGCAGGGGCCGAATTCACATGCCGCCACCGAAGACCCTGGCTGGTACACATTGCGCAGTGTCCTCGGGTCTGTTGGGACCAAGACGCAGCCAATTCGCATTGATGCGGAGGGGTTTGATGCCGGCAAAATCGCGGGGTCCGCATCAGTGGCGGTCGTTACGCCCTCGCGGCACTATCCGACAGGGATTTCGATGCCGATGTCACGCAGGTCATCGCTATTGGCTTGGGCGGAAGAGAAAAATGCGCTGATTGTCGAAGACGATTATGACAGCGAGTTCCGGTATCAAGGCCATCCACTGCCGTCACTGGCGGGTTTGGATGGTTTGAAACGGTCAATCTATCTTGGCAGCTTCTCAAAATTGCTCAGTCCAGCTTTGCGACTGGGATATCTTGTCTTGCCGGAAAAGCTCTTGTCGAAAACCGAAGAGTACATTTGCCAATTTGGCACACGTGCGTCCCTTATACCGCAACCTGCGTTGGCCACCTTTATGGAAAGCGGCGAGTTCGCCGTTCATCTCAGGCGAATGCGACGAACCTATGCAAAACGGCAAAGGCATCTCAAATCAGAGCTGGCTGACAGCGCCGATCTTCTTGATCTGACTTCGGATCCCTCGGGCATGCATCTCTGCGCGACTCTTCTCCCAAAACTACGCGGCCACGTGACAGACGAGACGATAGCCAACGTCGCCAAGGGTGAAGGATTGCAACTTAGAGCGTTGTCGTCGCACTGCGTTTTGCCTGCGCCCCCACAAGGTCTTCTCCTTGGCTACGCCGCATTCAATGAGGAGGCACTCAGTTCCGCAGCTATGAAACTGAATCAAATACTGACACAACTTTCTCAACGCTAACCGCATTTGATGTGAACTCGCGGTGAAGCGCAATTTCTGTAGCTGCAGTTTATCAGGTCGATGATGCGCCTTCCAAGAGCTTTGTGCGGAAGACTTCTGCAGGCGTCTGATACCCCAGACATTTGCGGGGCGTTGCGTTCAGGCGATCGCAAATCGACCTCAAATATCGATTTGTGAACGCCGTGGGATCGGACTTACGGGGCAGGTATCGGCGCAGGCGGTTGTTGGTATTCTCAACGGTGCCTTTCTGCCACGGAGCTTGGGGATCGCAGAACCAAGACTTGGTGCCCATTCCAGTCTTCAGCTCGCGCCAGGACGTGAACTCGAACCCACGGTCGAAGGTGATGCTGCGACGGGCATCTGCGGGCAGGGGTGACATCTCATTGATCAGCTTGTTCATCAGGGGCCGCGACTTGCGATCATTGTTGCGCAGCAGCACGGTGTAGCGGGTCTTCCGTTCGATCAACGTCGCGACATTGGCGTTGCCTTGTGCGCGCTCAAAGATCATCAAATCACCTTCCCAGTTGCCAAACTGGCTACGGTCATTGATCTCTTCTGGACGGTTGTGGATGCTTGTTTCCAAGGGGAAAACCTCACCACGCACCTTGCGAGCATAGCGGGGTTTACGCTTCTTCTGACGCGCTGGCAGATAACGGCCAAGCTCTTGAGACTGGCCGCTCTTTGAATACACATACTGATAGATCGTCTCGTGGCAGATTTGATGTGGCGCGCGCGGTTCGATCTTGAGCCGACCTGCGATCTGTTCCGGCGACCAACCGTCTTTCAGCTTGCCAATCACCTCATTGCGCAGGTCCTCATGCTGCTCCAATTTGCGGCTGTGTGTGAGTTCCATTCTGATTGCATCGGTTTACTTGGATAGCGTATCTCATCGTCGCTCCAACTTCATCAGTTCATCTCTGAAGGCCTCAGCAGGCGTCCGATACCCCAAACATTTGCGCGGTGTCGCGTTCAGTCGGTCGCAAATCGACTTCATATATCGATTTGGGAGCGACAGCAGAGCAGTGTCCCGTGGCAGGTAACGGCGCACCCGTTTGTTCATGTTCTCGACAGAGCCTTTCTGCCACGGCGCTTGCGGATCGCAGAACCAAGATTTGGTGCCCATGCCTTTGTGCAATTCCCGCCAGGATGTGAACTCAAAGCCGCGATCAAACGTGATGCTGCGGCGCGCATTTGCGGGCAGGGGTGACATCTCGTTGATCATTTTATTCATAAGAGGTCGCGACTTGCGGTCGTTGTTCCTGAGCAGCAGGGTGTAGCGAGTCTTTCGCTCGATCAACGTGGCGATATTGGCGTTGCCTTGCGCGCGTTCAAAGATCATCAAATCGCCCTCCCAGTTGCCGAATTGGCTGCGGTCATTGATCTCATCGGGTCGGTTATGAATGCTTGTTTCTAACGGAAACACACGGTCACGGGCTTTGCGAGCGTAGCGTGGTTTACGCTTTCTTTGTCGCTCAGGCAGATACCGGCCCAGTTCCTGAGACTGGCCGCTTTCAGAATAGACGTATTGATAGATGGTCTCGTGGCAAATCCGGTATGGCGCGCGTGGTTCAATCCTCAGCCGCCCAGCAATCTGTTCAGGGGACCAGCCAGTCTTCAACTTGCCGATCACTTCATTGCGCAGGTCCTCATATTGCTCCAATTTGCGGCGCTTAAGATGGCGCTGGTCCGCGAGCGTCTGCGCAGTCACATGCCAATACCCATCGGCTTGAGGAATCTCATCATCATGCCACCAGTTGCGCTTAATCTCTCGATGGATCGTTGAACGATCACGGCCAAGCACCTCAGCGATCTTCGTCTTCGTGGCTTTCGCCTGAAGCATCGTCGCCAAGATTCGGCGTTCATCTAGGCTCAATTTGCGGTAGGGTCGTCTCATCACATCCTCCTGATCTGCATCAGAAATTTATCCAGTGATGCAAACCAAAATGGAATGTGCCGTGAGCGAAGCCAAAAAACCGATAATCAGGGTTATGTTAATTAAGTCAATACTACTGGCCTTACTTCGATAGCGATTTGACGTCTGCACATCAATCATTCGTACACGACATCCTTACGTGCCTCGGATTTCCACCTTGGTACCAACGACCCCGTGTTCCACTCATAGAGCCAACCGACCAGTTCGCCAGTCTCTCTATCAAAGATGCGTTTAACGGCCCGTGCATGAACTCGCTTGGGTTCGGCACCGGGTAAGTGCGAGCTGTCTGCACGGATGCGCGCTCTTCTCCGGACAATGATTGGGCCGGTCGATACCATCGTCGTTTTGACAATAGTTGCCACTGCCATCTCCCTCGATTGATACGTCCACTTGAGCAGAAGTTCGCACGTGAGTTTGCGCGCCTGGGCGGTAGTCCGCTTCGCCTTTGAGTTGTTCTTAAAAAGCTCGAAAGCGCACGATAGAATGCGCAAAGTAACGCAGGAAAGCGCAAAAGAGGCGCGTAAATCGTTGATAAAAAATGGTAAGTTTTTTGTCGCACCGCAGCATGACCAAGGTACCTTTAAGCAGGTTTTTGCTCGTTTGGCGGCGTCTGGCGCGGGACGGCCAGTAGATCCGAATGGTTTCCCGGACGGACCGTGGACACCTGAAAAACTCACAGATGCCATTACTGCTATTGAAGAGAACGTCAAAGGTGTCGAACTTCGTGCGGTCCAGACGTGGTTTCAGGACAACGACAATGGGATCAGTGATGATAATATTCGCTGGCTCGCTCGGATCTTTGGATGTGACGACCCCGAAGAAGTAAGCAAATGGCAGGCGGAGCTTAAGGCATCAAAGGATCGCCTAACCAGCCAACGACGTGAGAAAAAGCGTTTGAACGGTTTTTCCGCGGTTTTAGAAACCGAACCATTGCGCATCGCCATGCCACAGGTGTCGGAGCCGTCAAATTTTGTCGTCAGCACGAGTGCTGCAATCCCAACCGATGACGGCCATCGCAGAGCGAAATCCCTCCCTGAAAAGTGCGAATGGATGCTTAGCGGCTCAGGATCAATGAACCTGTTGATCGCATATTGGCTGGTTTTCTGTGGATTGGGTTTGCTCAATTATGTACTGAACACGTTGAGTGTCACATACAGCCCCGTCGGTGGACTGGACAAACAAGTCGGCTTTATTTGGGCACCAACACTCACTGTGCTGCCTCTGGTCGCCCTGCCTGCGTTCATTTTCTACGTGAGCGATTTGAACACTTACTGGAAGCGTGTCGGCCGGTTCAAATGCACAGCGGACGATGTGATTTCAATCAATTCCGAGAGCAACGAAGCATGGTACGCCAAAGTCAACGATTTCTCTTTCTCTTTCTGGGCAATTGCTTCGTTCTGCTTCCTATTCGTTTTCGGGTTCCAGTGGGCTGGTATCTACATGCCTGCTTATCTTTCCGGCGACACCAATGGCGTCCAGATTGATAGATACCTGGTCGCACTGGTGCGTCCCGAAGTCATTTCCGTAGGAGAGGCCATGGCTTTGTCATTCATTGGCTATCTCTACACGGCGTCGTATATCGCGATCTTCATGTTGGGATTGCTGTTCTTGGTAATTATCGTCCTAGATTACTATGATCTCTGCACGACCGCAGACCTTGAAGGAAGCACTGCGGATACGAACCAAATCCGAAAAGAAGGGCAAAAGATCGTATGGGGCGGTTTCCGCATAGCTGTTTTTGCGCTGTGGCTTGCATCGCTGGTCAAGCTACAAATCACCTATCTGTCCTCCGACAGTCCAGACTTCGTGAATTGGGTGCGTACCGATGCGCTGAGTGTTTTTGATGGGACGAGCACTCGCAACGGGTGGTTGGAAAACACCTCTATTAGCCATTTCACCACATTCCTTATGATGGTGGTTACAGTGACAATCTTCGTTGTTTGTGCGCTAAAAATTCAGACTGTCTTTGAGCGTCTGTCTGTCTATGATCATGATTACCCTTTTTCCCGTGACCAGCTTGCAATCGTGAAGATGCTTGCCGTCATTGGGCTGCTATCCTTCAACTTGGTACTTGTGGGACGGTTTACCGGATTCTCTCTTCTCGTTGCGGTCAGTACCTTGGCGTCGCTGTACGTACTATCTGGCCCCAGATTGCGAACATTTTAGGTGAGTAATGGAACAAGCAAAATTCTATAGTGATATCGCAGAAGGACCTGCATCGGGCAACGCCTACTGGATCGAAACCGACGATGGTGTTCGCCTTCGAGTTGGGGCTTACCAGTCCGAGGTCAAGGCCAAGGGCACGATCCTGCTGATGCTTGGCAGGTTTGGGTATGTCGAGAGATACGGGCGGGTCGCGAAAACCTTCGCAGAGAATGGTTTTTCAACCGCGATCATAGACTGGCGTAGCCAGGGGTTGTCCGACCGAATGGCGTCTGATCCACAAGCCGGACACATTGAGAGTTTTTCTGACTATCAAAAAGATGTAGCGGCGTTGCTCAAAGCCGCTGAAGAACTAGAATTGCCAAAGCCGTATTTCTTGGTCGGCGTGTCTATGGGTGCCTGTATCGGTTTTCGCGCAATGCTTGACGGACTTCCTGTTGCAGCATCGGCTTTCATTTCTCCTATGTTCGGCATCAAGATGTCCACAATTCAGCGCATCGCCGCTTGGCCTCTTTCGTGGGCATTCCAAAAATTGGGAATTGGCCAGAATTACGTACCCGGGGAAAGTGGCGAGATTTATATCTTGGAAACGCCCTTCGAAAACAACAATCTCACGCACAATAATGCAATGTACGAATATTGGGTCAAGCAAGCCCAGGCTGCGCCTGAGCTTCAGATTGGCGGACCAACAATGTCATGGCTTTATGAAGCGCTCGCAGAATGCCGGAGGCTTTCAACAGTTCCCTCCCCCAACATCCCATGCATCACGTTTTGCGGCGAACTCGATCAGCTCGTAGATAACGCTTCGATCAAGCGCCGCGTGGCGAAATGGCCAAATGCTGAGTTTTCTATGATACGAAATGCTAAGCATGACGTGTTGACCGAGATCCCCGAGGTGGGCGGCGACGTGATGACGCAGATTTTCGATTTCTTTGCAAAAGCGAGTGCTGAAGCAATGCCGTAGTGGCCAAGGCGGGTCTGCTGCCATTTTCCGGAACGCGCATCAAAGCTCGAACAGCGCGACTTAGCTGCCGCCCGTGGCAGCTTTCCGAACATCTGCTCCCTCGAAGTCCGCGATTTGATCGGCAATGCTGAGTGAGCCATAGACATACCGAGCACGCTAAACTTGAAGTTCGCTCTGCGCTTTCGAAAAATTCATGGTGCATCATTCGCCGAGTTGCTAGGTTTTAGTGATCCAACGATCTAGTTTGAAAGAAAAAATGCCGCCGTCGCCAGAAATTGATCTTAGTGCTCCTGGCCTAGCCTTCACTTCATTGCTGAGATTGGTAAAGCCTTCGAAGATTCGAAGTTTTCTTGCCGATGAGATGGTAGAGATATTAGATGGGCTTGAGCCAGGATTTAGCAGTTCAAGTAAGCTGACAGGACTCGCAATCGACACGCTTGACCCGGCCGAGGTGCTGTTGGATGCTGCAAGCCGGTCAATTGCAATATCATTGATGCCGCTAAAGAAAGCACGTGAACTGTGCATCAAGCTTGGTGGCATACCGGGTAGGGATCCATTTGAAGAGGCCTCCACATTAGCTTCAAAAGAAAAGAACATTCCTGCCCTGCTCTCTTTCTTTGGCGTCGTGGACGATCCGACCGCACCTGCCGCACAATTGCCAGGGACCGACACCGCCTTTGTTGGATATGGCCTTTTTGAACACCAACGAAGAGCTGCAAAGCAAACTGAACTGGTGCTTTCCGAGCCTCCTCACAGGGGTGTCCTGCATATGCCGACCGGTGCTGGAAAAACTCGGACCGGCATGCATCTTCTGGCGTCCCATTTGAGGCAATTTGAGCCGACGCTCGTTATTTGGTTAGCACAGAGTATCGAGTTACTTGATCAAGCAGCCGACGAATTCCAAAAGAGCTGGAGTCAGCTCGGCAACAGACAAGTTGAACTGTATCGTTTCTGGGGAAACAAGAAGGTTGATTTTGCGGAGGCAAGGGATGGGCTAGTCGTCGCCGGTCTCAGTAAAATGGCAGCGCTCGAAAAGCGAGCAGTGAACGAGTTCTTGCAATTGGCCGATCGAGCCTCCTTGATCGTCATAGACGAAGCTCACCAAGCGATTGCCCCGACCTACCGTTCAGTGCTTACGGGACTCGCCACGAAACGCCCATCTACCCGACTGCTCGGTCTGACAGCAACCCCGGGACGGACTTGGGCTGATCTTGAACGCGACGAAGAGCTTTCAAGCTTTTTTTGTGGTCAAAAAGTCATGCTAGAAGTCGAAGGCCACCCAGACCCTGTCACTTATCTCATGGATGAAGGTTATCTCGCCCGGCCAGCTTTTCATAACTTGAACATAAATGCTGGCTTGGATTTATCTGAAGAAGACTTTGCTGACTTGTCAGCTGCGATCGACGTGCCCGGAAAGATGCTTGAGCGGTTGGGCAAGAGTACGCAAAGAAACCTTAAGATCATTGCCACATGCGAAGAACTTGTCACTCGCCACAGCCGAGTGATTGTATTTGCCCCCTCAGTGGCAAACGCTCGAATGCTAGCCGCAATAATGCTGGCCAGAGGTACTGAAGCGCTTGTTGTGACGGGTGAATCCGCGCCTTCTCATCGTGAACAGGCTATTCGACGCTTCAAGAGCCAGGCACCACATCCTATAGTGATGTTCAACTATGGAGTGCTCACAACCGGCTTTGATGCTCCAAAAACGAGCGCAGCTGTTATTGCGCGTCCAACCAAGTCTTTGGTTCTCTACAGTCAAATGGTTGGCCGAGCGACACGTGGTAAGAAGGCTGGAGGCAACGAGAAGTCGGAGATTGTTACGGTGACCGACACGGATATGCAGGGCTTCGGTGACGTGGCCGAAGCGTTTTGTAACTGGGAAGATGTTTGGAATGAACAAAGTGATTGAGCAAAAAGAAATCGAAGACGACGCCGGCTTCATTATCCCGCCTGACCTTGCGGTGAAAGCAATGCGTGACAGCGGATACCGCAATACAGCTTATGCACTTGCCGAACTGATAGACAATTCCATTCAGGCCGAGGCTTCTGAAGTCGAACTCGTCTGTGTGGAAAAATACGAACAGGTCAACTCTCATCAGCGCCTTCGCCTTCAGGAAATCGGAACGATCGACAACGGTAAGGGTATGTCGGCCGAAACGCTTTCGATCGCTCTGCAATTTGGCAACGGGACCCATCTAGAAGACCGAGCGGGCATTGGTCGGTTTGGAATGGGCCTTCCGAATTCGTCCATTTCTCAATGCCGAAGACTTGATGTTTGGACTTGGACAAACGGACCTGACAATGCCATCCACTCCTACCTTGATGTAGGCGAAATCCAAGGCCGAACGCTAAAGAAAGTTCCACCCCCTACCCCATCGCCGGTTCCAGAAAAATGGCGTAAAAGGTCTGAAATTCTGAAAACGTCCGGGACGCTCGTTGTGTGGTCCGATTTTGAGGAGTACCGTCTGACTTGGCGTGGTGGGGAAGCGACACTGAGGAACACCGAAGCCATTATTGGCCGAATGTATCGGAAGTTCATCAATGACGGTCGAGTGACTATCCATCTCGTGCGAGTGGAGGATGAAGGGTCAAACCAGCGCCGGCATGCCGTCGTTAACGATCCCCTCTATTTGATGCCAAACTCCTCGACACCAGACCCATTTGACAAAGAACCAATGTTTCAGCGGTGGGGTGAGAGCGATGAGGAATTCTCCATCGACTATGGAGGAAAGAAACATAAGGTCTTTGTTCGGTTCAGTTGGGCCAAACCCGAGACAGTGCCATCTGATGGCCTGAATCGTGGTGCGAAACCTTACGGTAAGCACGCGATGAAAAACCTTGGACTATCCATTGTGCGCGAGGGTCGCGAGCTGGACCTCGATACTTCATGGACCAATAGTTACGATCCTACCGAACGCTGGTGGGGTGCAGAAGTGGAGTTTCCTGCGTCACTTGACGAAATTTTCGGTGTCACCAACAACAAGCAAAGCGCGACCATCTTCTCTCAACTTGCGCAATATGATTGGACCACCGACGCCGAAGATGGTGAGAGTAGATCTTCCTTCATCGAAAGATCGGTTGCCGATGGTGATCCGCGCGCATTGCTCATCGAGATTGTTGAACACATTCGCGAACAGATTACTCAATTGCGAAAGCGCACCGAACAACAAACGAAGGGAACACGTGGGACTGGTGGTCGGAAAAGACACGAGGAGCCTGGCGTTGAAGACATGGTGACATCGAAATTCCGCCAACGCGCGGAAGAAGGCCATGAAACACCCACAGATTCCGAGGAGTTCGATGACGAAGATCGCGACTCCTATGAGGATGACCTTAAGACGGACAAACATTATCCTGATGACGTTGCGAAGAGCATCGCTGATGCGATTCTCACTCGGAACCGTAAGGTCGCTTTCTTGGAAAAAGCGATGGAAGGCTATGCATTCTTCAATGTCGAGAGCGTCCAAGGGGGGATCACAAATATCGTGTTCAATTCCAACCACCCATTCTTCGACCAACTTGTGAAGGCATTAAATCCTGATACGGAAGATGACACTGAAAAGGAGCTTTTGGATCGCGTCCATATGGCGTCAGATACGCTTCGCACAGTTTTTTCGGCTTGGGCGCGGTACGAGCTTGAAGAAATCCGCCACAAGCAACGACTGGCGGACATGCGACAGGAGTGGGGAAAAATGACCAGGTTCTTTCTCGAAGATGGTGAGGAAGACTGATGAACCCCAAGATATTGGGGACCGACCTCGAAAACCTCATTTCCACGGCACAGCATCACGTGGTCTTCGTCGCGCCATTCATCAAAAAGGATGCCTTGCGCAGAGCTTTGGCGGCAATTCCTGAAGGCGTGCAAAAGATTGATTGCGTCACGCGTTGGCGTCCGGAAGATATCGTCGACGGAGTGTGTGACTTGGAAATCTATGACGTCATCGAGGGTACAAGTCGGGCTCGTCTTTGGAGACAAACGGACCTTCACGCTAAGTACTTTCGGAGTGATAAACGTTGCCTCGTAGGGTCGGCAAACCTCACGGGCAAAGCGCTGGGATGGCGTCTCCCAAGCAATCTTGAGCTTCTTGTTGAACTCGAAAGCGGCTTTCCAGGACTAAGGGAGTGGGAGAACAACCTCTTCGAGGAAAGCACCGTTGTTACCCCGGAGCTTCGTGATGATATAGCCAAGAAAGTGGAAGAACTCAAAGTAGAACGGCCGCCACGGCGGTCAGTTGATGTAGAAACCGACGCTGACCCAGATAACAAATGGATGCCCATGTGTCCGAGCCCCGAAAAACTGTTTGGTGTTTACTCTGGCACGATCGATGCGGGTAAAATGGTGCAGTCAGCATATGATCTGGCGTGTCGAGATCTGGTGACGCTTGGCCCCCCTTCCGGGTTCACGGAGGCTTCCTTCAAATCCTTTGTTGGCAAGCGATTGAAGAACCTGGATGTGATTGGAAAAGTCAATGCGGCCAGCGAATTGGGTCTGACCGATACGCAAGCAGCGCTGATGCTCTTTGATTACATTGATCCATTATTCGAGATCGATGCTGGCGACGTTTGGAAGATTTTGAAACGCTGGATGATGTACTTCTACCCTGAAGACTTTCGAGTTGAAGTTGGGCAGGAAGTTTTGGTCAAGAGCCGCCAGATCAATTTCAAATAACTTGATCTGGCAGTTCTGCGTCTTCGTCGCCTAGACTCGTTCGGTATCTGGCAAGAAGTACCGGATCAGAGTATTTTGACTCCCCAACCATATAGAGAAGTACTTCGCGGAGAGTGACCATGTTGCTGCCAACAATCCGTTTGGATGATGGGTCCCACATTAGACCCAGAAAGGGAGGTTCGGACAGCGTCGTTGGGAGCGAAGCTGCAAGTTCGACCGCATCCCGAAGTTCATATTCATGGGATAGTTTTGCTATTATTTCGGTAAGAACGGCTAAGCCTAGCGGTCTGTATAGTGCGTTTCCACCGTGGTTCCCTCGATGCTTCTTAACAGCGTTCTTTGGAACACTGGCATCGAAAAATTCTTGTAGCGCGGGAAAATTCTCGCCTAACAGCTCAAAGTATTCAATTGCCAACTCATAGTACTCGTTGAGGGACTTGTCGCTAGGACGCCGAACTTGAAGTTCAGCTTTGCGCTTCTTTAGTTCGGTGTCGAACTTCGTAAATAGGTTCAACAAAGTATCGTACAGGTTACCAATCGTTGTGAGACTCGTAAAATTTGTAGCTGGCAAGTTGTTTGAAGCAACGAATGCGATTTTATCTTCGCCAAAGAAGCTTGATTCCTCAATCAATCGACGAACGGTGATGGCCATAATATCATCTTCGTCCAAGGCTATGATATCGCCTTTCGAAACTGGCTTCGCGGTCTTGTTCAGAGTTGTAAAGAGACGCCTAGTGCGTTGGAGTCCTTCTGGAGACTTTTTGTGCGCAACAAAGATCACGGATAAATCGTCGGGAGGATCTTGGTCAAGCCCGTCTTGAACGGCCTTTTTGATACCAGCCAAACGATGTTGGCCGTCGATAGCAAACAACTTTTCTTTCCCAGATAACGAAAGGAATCCAACTGAATTGATGGTCTCTTCAGTCATATGTTCAACGAAATCCGCGCTTGAATTGCTGTTTAGGCTATCTATAGGGTTCCAATTTGGCTGTCCCCCGTACGTAGCAACAACCAACGAATTGAAAAAACGCTCGTCTTGGTTCCGCAAATAGCTAGAAATCTGATCAATCCGACCTTTGTTGAGATCACGCTGAATCATCTGAGACAATTTCTCAATCTTGTGGATATCCTTCGCAAATGAAATGCGTCCTGCTATTTGATCGATACTCACGAGACATGTGTAATAAATCCAATCGCCCATGATCCCCCGAAGAGCGGGAAGCACCAATTCAGTCGGTTTGGTCATAGGAATGCATCCCTTTGTTGCTTAATATCGGCTTCCAAATCACCTTTGGACATGGGTGGGAGCAGAGCGCTGTTGATTTCTTTTTCAAGTTGTTCCAGTTCATCCGAAGAGACCTCTTCACCAACAGGTGCAAAGTAGAACCGCAATAAAGTATGCCATTCTCCAAATAGCCGCCTGACACGTGGAGATCGCTTCGCCAACTTTCTCACGTTTAGATAATCTCGGTATCTCGCGCGAAGTGACCGGTCCGATTGGCGCCCCGCGATACCGATGTACATCACATAGCAATGCTCTGGGAGTACGTGGCTTTCTTGGCAAATACAGAAAGCATATATTCCTCTTCGATCGTCTGGAACATTATCAATTTGCTCGGTGCCATAGGGGATTGAATCCCAATTCAAGTTGTCTAAGCAAAACGGGTCTTTCGACATAAGGTCAGGAGAGAGCACGAACTTGACTTCATACCGAGCTATTGTAACTGCAGCCTCCGCTGCAAAATCCGTCAAATCGCCAAGGTTCGCTACCATCGTCAACTTTGCTCAAATCAATTTTCAGTTCAACACAGACACGTGGGGTGGATTACTTATGACAGATTACACATGAGTTGCTCTCATCCGCACCATATATTTCATCTAGGGTAGGTTCGCTCCGCCCAGACAACGGGTTTGGACGAAGCGCCTTTAGAGCGCGGGCTCGCCGCTTTTCGTAGTCTGCCTTTATGGCTGCGATGCGTTCGGGCTGTGCGAGTTCATCAAGACTCTCACTGTCGCTCCAAGTAAACGGCGATCCGTGCTCTTCCGCGGTCTTCTCGTACGCCCGCGCTTCTGCGAAGGCTTCAGGGTGTTCTTGCATCAAGCGCACCCACTCAATCTTCTGCTGGAAAAAGCAAAATGTGCAGCCAGATCTTGAGCGCCAACGATAGTATTCAGGTTCCCCAATGTCAGTATCTTTCAGAAGGTCGATCACCCCAGCCTTGTCGATGCCGGCCTCACGCAGAGGAAAGTGGACCTTCATATTGGTGTGTGGCGATTTATAACCTGATCTGTTTGGTTCATCAGCACGAATGGCGACGTAGGAATGCACGTCCACCCCGTTTTCAAGGTCATCCTTCAACCATTGGTTCAAAGGTCTGAGCTTGAGCTGCCTAGTGCACCATCTGGTTTTTGCGGAAGGAAGAAAGTTACCATATTCAGCCAGCCAAAAGTCGAAATCGCGATCAGGGTTAAGCCGGTCTATTGGCTTTCCCAGAAAACCTTCAAGGCGGTTCAGGAAGTCATAAACCTCTGGAAGCTCTTTCCCGGTATCGGTGAAGAAGTATTCCATATCGATGGCGGGATGGTTTTGGCGCATATAGACGGCCAAAGCCGCGCTGTCGCGCCCTCCCGAAATTCCCAAAATGTGACGTTCTCTGTTCATGCTTCAACCTGATCAATATCATCTGTCAGCGCGGCAACGGCGCGCGCCAGAGCTGCCAACTTCAGTTCGTGGTTAAGGTTACCCTTTTTGAGGTCTCCAACGATGGACCTTGCAAGCGCACTTGCTGTTGCTTTCTCGCTCTCGCTTAACTCGAAGCTCTGCAGGATGGGGGGCTGGTTTGGATCAACGCCAACGATCAAGGCAATCGCTTCGGTGTTCGACTTTCGGGCCCGCATCATTGCTACGGCTTCAGCTTGTCGGAACCTTCGGCCTAGTTGCGCAACTTCTGACAAGGCCCCTTCGCGATTTCGGTCAGACCAATCCCTCATTGGTTTTGGCTGCAGTGTTCCTGCAAGGGCTTCAATAGTGCCCTGCCCCGCCTCGATTTCTCCTAAACGCATCGCAAAGGCCTCAAACTTTAGATCGGAGCTCAAGCCCTCTACCGATTGCGCTCGCTCCTTGGCACCTTCGAAGGTATCCGGAGCTACGCCAATGGCCTTGGCGATCGCAGCACGCAGCTCTGATCTCAACGATTGAAATGCAGCTTCGCATTCATCAATCGCAAAGACGATTTTTTCCACCAAATCACCTTTGATGTTCAGGTTGGGTAGCGCGTCAAAGAGCATGGCTTCTGGATCATCGGCGCGGCGAATGACATCTCGTATCCGACAAGTATCCTTGGAAAGCCGCGTGGTACGTATTGCATAGTCAGTCAATGCCTCAATACGTTGGAACGCGGCACTTGCCACAGACAATGCCGAGGGATCAGCAGCGTTTATGCGTTCGGCCAGTCGCGACAAGAATGCAAGTTGCTGATCTGATCTACTCGCTTTTTTTAAGGTCACAGATTCGGGGTCTTGCAGCATTCTATCGACAAATACGTCGTCTAGCTCAGCTACAAAGCGACTATCTTGATAAACGGCATAGCTATCCCGCTTACTCAACATAAATGCCAATGCAAGTATCGGCATTACGCCGAGTTTCATCCCAAACGGCGCCGATTTCCAACTACTGTAGACTGAGGCCAACGACTGTTCTTTGGCTTTGTTCAGAATTTTCCAGGCAGGTTTGAGGGACTGCCCCACTTCGCCATTGCTCGGACTGTGAAAACCGTATGTTCCGTTTGTCTCTCGGTGAAGACCTGCGGGCACCAATGTTGTGAGATAAAGCCCAAACGCTGCTGGGAATCCTTCGAAACCCAGATTTTTCTCATGCTTGTTTTCAACCATGGCATGGCACAGTGCACGTAGCGCTGCCGCCGCACTAGATGATGGTCTGTCTTTTTGAAGTAGTTCGCTGTGGATGATTGGGCAGGAAAGAAAGGCGCGATCCGCCAGGCTTGACGCCGCAGCTGAAAGTGAGGTGCCAAGCTCAAATCCTGCTTCAGCGCCCGCTACCGTCCACCTTGCATCTTGCAGCATACCTTGGAGATACACTGACGACCTGTTGCGCAGTGTCGCTTCGCGCGCACGGATTGCGCGGCGGGCAATTCTGTCGCCCGCAATCTGTGGCATTTGCGTTTGCACTAGCTTCAAGGCAGCCAAGTCACTTGCGTCCTCGACTAAGCGCCTACCCTGCCCTGCCAGTGAAACCGCCGCGATCAAACCGCTTTGTTTCAAGACCGACTGCAGTTCCTCCATCATTCTTTGAATATCAGGTGCGTCAGCGCGGTTTGGTGCGACCACAAGAACCATGACGCCACTTCCTGCGGCGGCCTTTCGCGTAACCGACTTGAGGAATTCTTTTTGGTCAAACGTCTCATTAAGACATTCTAAATGAAGAGCGAAGTTTCGTAGCACCCCGACGTCAAAATAGTGACGCTTGGCAACAACATGGTCCAAGCCTGCAGCCGCCGCGACATGTGTAAGATCTGACGACGTCGCACGTTTGCCATACCGTTCCAGGGCCGCATCCAAATCGAAGTCGCTTCCAGCAAATAGCGCATACCCGCCTGTGCGAGATTGTCGAAGAAACACCCCCCATTCACAAAGGTTGTCCAGCGCTTCCGAAAACGCCTTCTCAGGCACGGCTGGAACTGCAACTCGGAAGGTTTCATCATCGACAGAGAGTCCCGTCCCATTTTTGAATATTTCGATCAAAGCTGCAGATTTTGCCAAAGAAACGTGAAGTTTGCTTCCGAGCGCCTCAGCCTTTTCTATGGCTTCCAAGGCTAGGCTCATTTGCGGGCCCAATGCACCTGACGCCAGCGCTAGACCGAAGTTGGTCTGCAAATAGTCCCACAGCTGGAGTGGGTTAAACGTCTCGCTAGATTGGGCTGGGGTAGCAGCTAGGAACTCACGAAACCCCCCGGGCTCTTCAGATGCCAAGAACCCAAAAATGCTGCGTTCGTTTTGTCCAAAACTCCGACGGGTTATTCCCCCTAAAAGCAGGGCACATATAGGATTGAGTGGCCAAGCTTGGGTGAGTGCCGCCGTCAGTTCTTCCTCGTCCGTCGGCCTTTTCTTGGCCACTAATTCTGCCAGTTTTTTAGAGTTTCGCGCCGCTGATGCCGGCTGTTTTTCCGCTTCTATCGCCCGCCCAAGAAGGCGAACCGTCTCATCACTTGCCGACAGAAACGATAGGTCTTGGTAGCGCCCTTGGATTTTCGCCCACTCTTGACGTGCGCTCGCCGCCATTTTGTCCGCGTAGGCTTCAAACGACTGATGCAGAATGCCAATAACGATAAGTCGCCCGTCACTTCGCGCACTGATTTCTGCGATGTCCTGAAGTAGATGAGCATCATGATCATTGTCCGCCGCCGCTTCCAGGAACTTGCCCAGTTCGTCTAGAATCAGGAGAATCCCAGTAGATGCCGCAGCGTTTCGAAGTTCATCTAAAAGCGCCTCGTCACTCGATTCTGCTTTCTTGCTTCTCTGCGCGCTCCACCCCAATCCAACCGCCAAAGTTTTTGACACCGCGAAACGTAGGCTTGAACGGCTGCCAGTCACTGGAATGACGGTCCAAGGCCCCCGATCTAGCGAGAAAGCGCCATCAATAGCCTTAGATAAGTTTCGGCCTGCGATTTTGCGGGCAAGTTTTTTTCCATCTTCTGTTCCGGCTACCAGATTTCCTAAAAGCAGCGCCGTACTCGACTTCCCACCGCCATATGGGCCAGTCCACGTAAATGCATTCTGGCTTCCCGCAGCGATCGCGGTTGCCATGGCTGCTAGCGACTTCTCTGTGCTGGCTTGAAGAACATAACCCTCCAAAGGGGGTGTCCCGGACAAGTCCATGTCAATTCGGGCACTCCGGATAAAGCGGCCACTCAGGTGCACAATGTCGGCAAGCGTTTCATCAACCATAACTATGCCGCCGCGTCGACGCTGAGGTGCCGATCAAATGCTCGCTTCAGAAGGTCAGCGTTGTCGAGTTCCCCAATGCGTTGGATTTGGCGTAGGCCAGCGGTGTCGGTCCATTCCATTGCACCAGAGGTAGTCTGAGAGATCCGCATCAGACGTGCAACGACGCTGTCTTCATCCATTTTGAACACACGGCCGGGACTGCCAGCGTCGTAACATACCGCTTCAGCAGAGAGAGTCGCTCGCTTTGGATGCGCGCGCTGCCAATATGCGTCCAGCGCATATGCAAACAGAGCGTCGTGAATTGTCGGTTTCGGTCCAACCACAAACTCGTGCCAACCACCTGAGGACGCTTCCTGCACAAGGGCCAATTCAGCAAGAAGTGGCTCCGCCGCATCATCGCTCGCGCCAGACGGTCGATTGGAATAGCTACGCAAAAAGACTGTGACGTCATTTTGTATGGTTTTTTGAGCGCCGCGCCATCCTTTGTGGTCAATGATCTGTTCCAACGATTGCACTAAATCGGATGCGCGGAACTCATGAGCGATTATGCCGTTGAAACAATAGTAAAAAGTCGTCGTGAACTCTGGCGTTGATGCGAGATTCCAATGCAGCAACCAGAGTGAGCTCGCGTGCTCCAGATAAGGATCGAGCCCTGCTTCTCCGAACAAAGCCTCACCAAATTCCGATGGCTTCAGGGTCTTTTCATCAAGCAAGATAACACCGGCAGCTTGCGCCCAAAACCGCATCGAAACAGCCATATTTCGACCAACACCGAAACGCGAAATGGCCTCATCGTCCTTAAAGACGCTCAAGGGCGCGCCGCCATTCACCGCATCGTAAGCCTTACGCAGCCACAAGATGCGCAACGGAAAGGTTTCATGTCCAGCAAACTGCGGTTTGCCGCTCCAATTTTCAAATACATCAGCCATAACGCAATTCTATAAGCAACTGCTACTGGTGACAAGCACCAGTAGCGGCTAATTGCTTCTCAATTGCCGCCGAAATCCTTCTGACCGCAGTGTCAATGTCGTCGATTGAAAGCCACCATCCAACACCCACACGCAGAAAGCGGTCCTGATCCTCTACGGGGATGTGCAGGGCCGACAGTACAGGCGACGCTTGAAGCTGACCGGAGTGGCAGGCTGAGGCATTCGAGATGCATAGATCCGCACCCACTGACGAGATCAGGTCAGACGTTGATCCTTTTTCAAACACGAAGGCGCCACCACCCGGCACCGATAAGTTTTTTGAGGAAATGCGATGCACTTTGACATTCACTTGACGAAGACCGCGCTCAAAACGGGACAGCAGTTCGTTGCTGTGGTTTTGCTCGTCTGACATTGAACTTTTACAAATCGCAGCCGCCTTACCCATTGAGGCAATTAACCCTGCAGGATGCGTGCCGCTTAGACTTTCTGTAATGGGCAATAAACTCGTAAGCTCGACAGGTTTCGGTGCATGAGAGCCCACGTAGAGGGCGCCGACACCTTGTGGACCACCAAACTTGTGCGCCGAGAGACTCAAATAGTCGACGTCCAAATCGAACACATCGATCGCGATTTTGCCGACCGCTTGCGCCGCATCCGTATGCATCAAAGCGCCGACATCATGTGCAATTTTCGATATCTTTTCAATCGGTTGAATTTGTCCCGTCAGATTGTTCGCCATCATTATGCTGACCAATATCGTCCGCTCGTCTACAACCTTCGCCAAGTGCTCAAGGTCTATTGAGCCGTCCGCGTCAACTGGGCATTCGGCTATTTCAAATCCCTTCTCTCTGAGGAGCTCTATGGGACGACCTATCGCGTCATGTTCGATCATGGATACAACGATTTTATTGCGCGACGTTGATTGAGATGTGACTGCTTTTGCCACGCCGAGTAAGGCCAAGGCGTTGGCCTCCGTAGCTCCAGAGGTCACAATAAGCTCTGACGCATTGGCTCCTATGAGCTCCGCAGTCTCGCGTTTTCCGGTTTCAAGAAATTTGCTGGCTTGCCAGCCAGCCACATGATTTGAATTCGAGTTGCCTGGCAAACTCAACGCTTCGATCATAGTGTCTCTTGCTTCGGGTCTAATCGGCCAGCTTGAGAAACCATCAAGGTAGATCATATGTGTTGAAGCTTTCATCTGGCACGCCTCAAGGCGCGGCTTTCGAAATTTGAGGGCTAGAGTCCCCTGCCCAGACAAAGAGCCAGGTATCGCCTTGTCTGATGTTTTGAACCATATGAGGCCGCAACGCGACCAAACACTGCCCTTCATCGTGCCTTACGGATGGGTAGAGCAGCCCATTCCCACCAGAACCAAGGACGTCGCGCGCGAGTGTTTGGCCAACCGGATAAGCCACAGACGGATCCGGATTCAACGCATTGCTGCCAGCATGCCCATTTAGAGTGTGAAATCTGCTGGTGAACCCAGCGATCAATTCGCGGTATGAAGTCGTGTTTTCAAACACTCCCGTTGCCTCAAGCTCGCGCGTAAGGTGCCAAGACACCTCAGCCTTGGCGGTCTCAAGTGCAGTTTCGCCATGTGAAGCATACCAAGCCCCCCGATCTGGGCCGTTAAACCGATTGCCGGTCGTCCGCGTGTAACAGAACGCGGCATTCACGTAAGTCCAGCCGTAGCCGTCAGCCTCGGTAAGGAGTTCGGCTGGGTTTAGGCCACCTGGAATTGGTAGGCTCAGCGAGAGCCGCGCAGATGTTAACCCTTCAATCTCTTCAAGGATCGCGAGGTCGTCTTCATCTTCCGCCAAGGGCGCCATCGCCGGCTCATCAATATAAGCCGTGGGAATGAGTCGGACAGTTGCCGGGTCTGTGAATTCTAATTCCTCAAGGTCGGCAGCTCGGATCACATTCCTCCCCTCAACGCATCAATATGTTGACGCACTTTCATCATTGCGGGGATGCCACCTTCTGACATCACCTGCACTGGAGTTTTGCCGTTGAAACCAGCTCCGTTATTTGCTGCTTTTGGCCAGCCATAGGTCAAAGGGCCATTAAACAGAAGCCGAAGACCCTTGTAGAGCCCGATAAGCAGGCTTGCCCTTGTGACCTTGTCTTGATCGAGCATCCCCTTGTAGGTGCCGACTTTCATCCGACCCCAAGTTGCGCTCGGAACATCGAACAATGCGGCGGCCTCGGCATTTGACAGCCCCCACGCGTCAGCTGCACGAACGACGGCCTTTACGATCGCAGCGATCTTGTCTCCTTCTGCAACAGGTTGCACGACTGCCTGTTCGGGCGCGTAGTGGACAGGATTTAGCATGATGAATCTCCATATGATCGCAACTTACCTATCATATGATGCACAAAAGTCAAGGTTATTTGATGAGCCAAGCCCATAGTCGGCGCTTTGCACACATCTAAATAACTCAATAGCATCTTGGTCTATCTCGTTTTAATGACCGATCTCTACTAATTGGCCGATCTGAATGAGACAAGCGCCTGCCAACCCAAGCTACGATGACAAGAAATTAGCTTACTTTTTGTGCTCATGAAATATGCAACACCTCGACAGCCTTGTTTTTGGGGTCATAGGACGTTGTTGCAAATATCATGCTTTTCGATCCAAGGACCTGAACCAGCCGATCGAACTTTGCGCGGTGAATGACGGTAACGAGCCCGATCCTAACCGGAGGCCTTAGCATGGGAGTCCGCTCGGTCCGACGTCAGCCCTAAAGAGGAAAAATACCTCGGGAGAGTGCTTCGTGGGCAATGAACTGCTGGCTGGCGGTGCAAAAAGATTTGCCAAAACTGTATTATTTTGCCAAAACAGCAGTATTGTATCAGTGTTCCAATGCACGCACCCTTGGAGGCCACATGCTGAAAGCACTCAGAAACTCCGCCTTGACCATGGCAACGCTAACAGCCGTTGCTATGTCCGCTGGACCGCAGCGTGCCGAGGCCCAAACCTATCAAATCGACTGTGCGATCCTTCTCTGCCTTTCCGGAGGCTGGCCCGCGTCCGTACCTTGCGCCCGCGCCCGGGCTGAATTCATCCGCCGCATCACCCCCTGGCCTGTTGAACCGCCGTTGCAGATCTGGCGTTGTCCAATGGGCGCGGCTTACACGGTCGACCCTAAGACGCTGACTGCCGATCGCATCTACGAAATTCTTCTAGAGTTGGACGACAGTACGCCTCAGCAATCATTTCCGCTCAACCCTGATGGCATTTATGACGCCAGTGCGCCAGCGGCGATGGCAGGCGCACCACCTTATACGTTTCCCGCTCCATTCCCCCCACTCACGGACGCAATGGAGCCGCAACCCGCAGTTCTGCGCATCATCGGCGGCGATGCGGCACCTTTGCCGCAGGGGTTCGCCCTGCAGTATGTGCAGGATCGCGCTGACATCGACATCAGTGGTGCAGAGTTCAACTTCGTGCGCTCAATCCGTGTCTTCGACGCGCGGAACGTCCGCCAGCATGAATCCGGTCGGGACGGTGACTGCAACCGCAGCGCCACAATCTACTTGGGCACCTATGGCACCCAAGGGGATTTTTTTTGGCGCAGGGCAAATATCGGTGCGTTGCCCGAAGCGCATGTCGGCACCGAGCGTTACGGAGACACCTGCCCCAGCATTTTCCACCGCTCCGTTTTCGTCGAATGGCGTGATTATGAAGGCAATTACGGCTACGAGCAGGTGAGCTACTAGATGTGGTGGCACTGATCCGCGACAAAACCGCATTTACGACAGGCACCTATAGAGAGTATGCCTGTTGTACAAAATAAGAATCGAAAGGGGGCAGCGAGCGAGCAGCTACAAAAGCAAACCCCCGCAAGGCGGCAACCATGCGGGGGGTTTGATAAGACCTAGGGACGGCAATCCCGAAAAAGGCTCAACTGTTAAGCGCGGTTTTATCACCCAAGACATCAATACGGCAAGCAAAAAACGCACTTGTGCGATCCCTGCTTTTGTATCTTGGCCTAACTCTTGATGAAACCACAAGAATTAGCCCCAGACGCAAGACCTGGACAAACCTCTCCAAGAGAGGTCGAGGTGTTGTATGCTGAAGATGATGAAACAGATTCGAAAGGAGGTTCGAGACGTCCAGAAAAGCAAAACCCCCGCAAGGCGGTGGCCTAAACGGGGGGGCTCAAGAACCAAGAAGCGCCAACTTCTCGATCAGCTGTACTGTTGATCCGGTTCTACCACCCCCCAGCCCATTTGATCAAGAAAAAACGCATTTGTGCGAACAGAGGAAGTGCATCTTGGCTTGGACCATCACACGAGAGTTGGACCAGCCCTGGGTGCAAACCCATCAACCCCGGCAGTACTTTTGCCGACAAATGACAGGAGAAACTGAACCCTAGAAAAGCAAAACCCCGCAAGGCGGTGAACCTTCCGGGGGAGCTGTGCATCAGAGCGCCAACTCTGAGATCTCGTAGAACAGGATCAGCATAGCACCTCCAGAATCATACAGGCAAGAAAAAACGCATTTGTGCGAACACAGAGTTTTTGCCTGTCGCCGCCTTGTCCAACGAGCAGAGACAAGGACAGTATAATGAGAACAGAAC